>NZ_JBEXOV010000056.1:0-49604 GCF_040611715.1 Streptomyces sp. NPDC006544
CGGGGGGCTCGCCGTTCGGGGCGCGGTTCCCCCCGCGGGGGTCGGTGGGGGAGACGGCCGAGCGCGCGGCGTCCTCCGCCGCCTGTCCGGTCCGCGGCGCGGTCCGGGGCCGGGCGGGCCGCGGGACCGCGCGGGAGGGTCAGGCCGTGGTGGGCGCGGGGCGCTCGGCGGCGCGCAGCGTCGCGAACGGGCCCCGGTGCGCGGCGCCTTCCGGCGTGGTCCAGCCGGCGGTGAGCCCGCCGAGGGCCCCGGCGGACGCCGAGGTGGACGGGCCCGTACGCCCTGCCGTGTCCTCGCGCGGGTCCTCGTCGTGGGCCCGCAGCACGCGCGTCACGGCGAGCGCCGCCCGGGCGCCCGCCACGAGGACGTCCGTGCCCCGCGCCGTGTGGAAGACCTCCAGCGGCTCGTACGGGAGCGCCGACGGGAACGGGCCACCGCACCAGGCGGTGACGGACGGGTCCGGGGTGTCGCTCGCGGTCTGGTGCTGTGCGACGGCGCGGCCCTGCAGCAGTGCGAGCAACTGGCTGACGAGCACCGGGTCGTGGGCGCCGTCGTAGATCCACCGCGTGCCGAGCACGCCGTGCTCGGCGGTCCCCACCAGGCCCGCTCCCGCGTCCCCGGGGGCTTCGAGCGGGGCGCCGCGGTAGGTGAGGGGGACGTGGTAGGAGGTCTCCCGTCCGCCCGAGGTGTCGGTGAGCACCATGAACTCCATGCCCACCTCGCCCTCCGGATCGTCGAGCCGGAAGCCACCCGACCGGGCCAGGGCGGGCGCGTGCCCCGTGGCCACGTACCACGGCCGCGTCGGCAGCCAGGCAGTGACGAGCTCCAGCTTGCCGGGGGTCATCGTCGTCCTGTGGATCGTCGCCATGCGAGGAACCTACTCCTCCTCAGGGACGAAGGCGGCGCGCAGTTCCTCCTTCAGCGAGCGCTGGAAGGCCGTCACCAGCGCCTGTACCACCATCGGCTGCATGTGCGCGGACAGCGCCTTCATGGCCTCGACCCGCTCCGGATCGCTCTCGCCCTCCGTGAACGGCCCCCACACCTCGTCGCGGAAGAGCGCGGTCAACTGGTGTGCGGCCGTGCGCGCGTGCTCCAGCAGCACCTTGCGGGCGGCCAGGATCGTCTCGTGGGCGATCGGCACGTCGAGCAGTGCGACCCCGAGGCGCAGCAGTCCCACGTCCACCCGGTAGCCGTCCGTGGCCGGAGCCAGCACGTTCATCGCCGTCAGCCGGCGCAGGTCGGTCTCCGTCAGGGTCCGGCCGGCCCGTTTCTCCAGCTCCGCGAGCGAGGTCTCCTGCGCGGAGTCCGGGGCCCAAGTGGCCACCAGGGCACGGTGGATGGCCAGATCATGGGCGCTCAGGTCGTCCGGCAGCGCGTCGAGGTAGCGCTCGATGGCGGACAGGGTCATGCCCTGGTGCTGCAACTCCTCGATGAGCGCCAGCCGGGAGAGGTGTTCGGGCCCGTAGTGGCCGACCCGACGGGGTCCGATCACGGGAGGGGGCAAAAGCCCGCGGGTGCTGTAGAACCGTACGGTGCGGACGGTCACGCCCGCCCTGGCCGCCAGTTCGTCGACGGTGAGCGCCGGCTGGGGTGCCTGGGTGGTCATGTGCGCTCCGCCTCGCTCTCTGATCAGCACGTCTTCGCTCGGCACAGTTCGTGTACCGCGGTTCAACAGTATTGCTGTCGCACCAACGATGTGAAACGGCCAGGAGCTGCCCATGACCACGAAACTGCGACTGCCCGCACCCCTCGACGAGCTCACCCTCCCCGATCTGCTGGCCCGCAACGCCGCCGAGTACGGAGACCTTCCCGCCCTCTCGTGGCGCGAGGGCTCCGGCTGGTCCACCCTCAGCTGGTCGGACGTCCGCCGCAAAGTGGCCGTCCTCGCCTCCGGCTACGCCGCCCTGGGCGTGGAGCGCGGAGAGCACGTCCTGCTGATGATGGGCAACCGCCCCGAGCACTGGCTCACGGACCTCGCGCTCGTCCACCTCGGCGCCGTGCCCGTCACCGTGTACGGGACCTCCGCGCCCGGGCAGATAGCCCACATAGCCCGCCACAGCCGGGCCAGGGTCGCCGTGGTCGAGGGAGCCCGCGAGCTCGTCCGGTGGGAGCCGCTGCTGTCCGACCCGCAGGTCCCCCTGGAACGGCTCGTCGTCGCCGAGGCCGCGGAAGCGGGCCCGCACCGCACCTTCGGCTCCCTGCACGCGAGCGGGGCCCGCCTGCACCGCCCCGAGGTCTTCGAGAAGGCCTCGCGGGAGATCCGCCCCGAGGACCCGCTCACCGTCGTCTACACCTCGGGCACCACCGGTGACCCCAAGGGCGTCCGCCTCACCCACCGCAACGTCATGCTCCAGGCCGTCCGGCTCGACCGGCACGTGGATCTGCCCGAGCACGCCGAACACGTCTGCTACCTGCCCTTCGCGCACATCGCCGAGCGCGTCCTCGGCATCTACCTGCCGCTGCTGCGGGCCGCCCACGTCCGGCTGTGCGCCGATCCGGCCACCGTGTCGGCCGCGGTGCGCGAGCTGCACCCGGTGCAGTTCTTCGGCGTCCCCCGGGTGTGGGAGAAGCTGGCCGCCTCCGTACGGGCGGTGCTCGAGCGGCTGCCCGAGGAGCAGCGCCGCGCCATCGGGGCCGCGAACGACCTGGCGCGGTCCCGCGCGGCCCACCGGGAGCGCGGGGAGGAGCTTCCGGCCGCGCTCGAAGCCTCGTACGCCGTCGCGAAGGACCGGGTGCTGGACCCCCTGCTCTCCCTGGCGGGGCTGGACCGGCTGGTCTGGACGGCGAGCGCCACCGCGCCGATGCCGATCGACGTGGTCCGCTTCTGGGCGGGCTGGGGGATCACGATCATGGACGCCTGGGGGCTGACCGAGACCTCGGGCGTGTGCACGGTCAACAGCCCGGACGGTTTCCGGCTGGGATCCGTGGGCCGCCCGATCGACGGACTGGAGCTCAGGCTCGCCGCCGACGGGGAGATCTTCACGCGCGGGGAGACGGTCTTCGGCGGCTACCTGCTCCGGGACGGGTCGGTGGAGAGCGCCTGCGACGGCGAGGGCTGGTTCCCGACGGGGGACGTGGGCCGGCTCGACGAGGACGGGTTCCTCTGGCTGACCGACCGGAAGAAGGAGCTGATCATCACCTCGAACGGCAAGAACGTCTCGCCGGCCCTGGTGGAGAACACCCTCAAGGAACACCCGCTGATCGGGCAGGCTCTGGTGCACGGCGACGGCCGCTCCTACCTCGTCGCCCTCCTGGTCCTGGACCCGGAACTGGCCCCGGCCTGGGCAGCGGCGCACGGGATCGAGGCCGCCACTCCCGGCGAGCTGGCCGCGCACCCGGCCGTGCGCGAGGAGGTCGACCGCGCCGTCGGGGCGGCCAATGCGCGGCTGAACCGGACCGAGCAGATCAAGCGCTACCGGCTCCTGACCGAGGAATGGGGCCCGGACTCGGGGGAGCTGACGCCCTCGCTGAAGCTGCGCCGCCGGGTGATCCGGGAGAAGTACGGGGCCCTGATCGAGGGGCTGTACGAGCAGCCGCGCGAGGGCGCGGCCGTGGAGGAGGCGACGTAGCCCGGACGGCCCGGTCCGGTGGGCGGTCGGGCGCTCACCGGACGAGGGTGAGTGGATCACGTCTCGTCGGCCTGCACGGCGACGACGTCATCGATGAGCCGAGGTGGTTTACCTGCGCCGGTTCAGTCTCACGTGTAGACGGTGCCCATCACGATGACGGCGAGGGTGCCGAGCACGATCAGCACGTAGAGGAGCTGACGGGCGGGCTCGTTCACCGGGCGCCGGCCGGGCGCTGCTCGTCGAGCGTCGCCGCCATCGTCCGGATGACGCGGGCGAGGCCGCGGGCGTGGTTCCAGTTCGCGTGGTCGCCGTGGCCCAACGGGCCCGCTGCGACGAAGTACGCCCACTCGGCCAGGGAGGTGCGGGCGCGTTCGGTGAGCTGCCCGACCGGGATCCGGCTCAGGGCGGTGTGTAGCTCCTGCCCGGCGGTGATGAGGTGGTCGGTCAGACGGGCGACCCCCTCGGCGTCCGGCCGCTGGTCGTAGGACGTCAGGGCCCGCGCCGTGAGCTTCTCGATCGTCTGTGTCTCGCCGGGGTTCATTCGGGGGTGCTCCCTACCGTCATCAGCGGGTGGTGGGACGACGGTAGGGCCGGTCAGCAGGGGCGAGGGGTGGAATTCCTACCCCCTCGCCGAGGGGTAAGGTTCCTACCTCTCCGTGGTCACATCGGTACGCCCAGTGCGAGGGCGAGTTCTCGTGCGTCGCTCCGGACCGCGCGGGGCCCGGTCCTGGCGAGCTCGGGCAGCACCATGCGGGTGTGCATGTTGAAGCGGACCGTCTCCGGTGACGTCTTGAACGCCTTCTGGAGCAGGGCGACCTGGGCGACGCCTTCGTCCCGCAGGCCGTGCGCGCGGGCCATCTCCACGAAGTGGTAGGCGCGGCGGGTAGCCGACGGGACCGTGTCCAAGTCGAGGGCGTTCGCGACATCCAGGGCCTTGCCGGGCTGCACCAAGTCGTTGTGCATGGTCAGGGCGTACGCGGAGACCACCCCGTCCCCGAAGATCAGCCACGGATGCGCGTAGCCCTCGCCGAGCCGTCGGGCAGCGTCCGCCGCGCGGTCCCAGTACCGCCAGGCGTCACCAGCCCTGCCCACCTTCGCGAAGGACAGCGCCACCGCGAGCTGGAGCAGGCCCCAGCGCGCCAAGTCCTCCTCGTTGTCCTGCCGTAGCAGCGCGGAAGCCTGCTCAGCCAGCTCGACGCGGGCCTCCGCGGCCTCGTTGGCGTCGCGGTACACGTGGTTCATGTACCAGGCCGCTCCGGCGATGGCTCGGGGGCTGTCGGCCTCCTGCGCTGCGGCCATCGACCGGTCACCGGTCATCATGACCAGCTCCGGCGTGGGCTGGAACGCCAGGAACAGCTGTGCAAGATGGTAGGTCTGGGCCTGGGCAATGAGGGCTTGGCGACGGCTGGGCCCGTCCAGGGCGCGGACGGCGTGCTGGGTGTCGACGAGCAGGTCGGGCAGGAGCGTCGCGATCCGGGAGCGGTGGTCGCCGGTGCCGTGCCACAGCTTCCAGGCCTGCCGCACGCGGGCGTGCAGCACCTCGGCCGACTCGGGCCGGGAGTCGCCCGGGACGAGCCGGTAGGTGGTCAAGGCCCGCTTGATGGCGGGGAGATCGGCGTGCGCGGCCTTCGTGTACGTGGCCGCGCTGATGCGGTCGTCACCGGTGAGGTCGGCGACGTCGCATTCGTAGACCGTGGCGAGGCGGATGAGCATGGGGAGACGGGGCATCCCGATGGCGCCCGTTTCGATTCCCTTGACCCACTCGGCCGAGCGACCGACGAGGCCGGCGGCGACGGGGCGGGTGAGCCCTGTCCGGTCTCTCGCGGTGCGGGCGCGCTGGGCAAACGTCTGGTTGGCGGGTGCGGTGTCTTGCTGCGCGGGCATACTGGACTCCGTTCTGACCTAGACATCCAGAACGCTACTCCCGTTCGGTGACGGGGAAATGACGAAATCGCCCCCTCCCGCCCGTAGGCGAGAGGGGGCGTTGTGCTGTGCGGTCAGGAGACGCCGTACCACTGGCCCGCCCGCCCCGTGTTGAACAGAAGGTAGCGTTCAACTACGGGCCCCGGCAGGTGGATCAGCGCCCGATCAGCGGGAAGTGGTCGGAGAGGTTGGTGTACGTGTAGGACGTGCCCCAGCTGGAGACCGTCCAGGGCGCCGACTGCTCCTTCACCACGTTGTTCTCCCAGTTCGCCGGGCGGGCGTTGCCCTTGCGGTAGAGCACGTAGTCCAGGTCCTCGCGCGGGTCCGTCGGGTAGCGGTAGTTCGCGATCGAGTTCAGCGCGGTGTCGAAGGAGTACGGGTGCCCCGTGCGGGTGTCGGAGCCCGCCAGGTCGGCGTCGGCCAGCATGGAGGCGTACTCCGCGCTGCGCGAGTCGACGTTCATGTCGCCGGCCACGATCACCTGTTCGTTCGCCGGGATGTTCTTGCCGTCGAGGAACGCGTCGATGGTGCGGAACTGGCGGGCGCGCATCTGCGCCGCCTCGCCCGCTCCGCAGCCCGGGTCGGTGGACTGGGCGTGGGTGCCCACCACGTGCACCTTGGCGCCGTTGACGTTGAGGACGACGTACGCGAAGCCCTTGTTGGACCACCAGTCGGCGCCGCAGGCGTCCTTGTAGACGACCTGCTCCTTGCGCAGGACAGGCCACTTGCTGAGGATCGCGACGCCGCCGTCCTCCGGCGTCGTGGAGGAGTACGCGCCGCCCGTCGCGTCCCAGCCGCTCTTGCCGCGTCCCACGACCGGGGTCTGGTACGGGTACTGCGCGGAGGCGTTGGCCTTCAGCGCGTCCGAGGCGCCGTTGTCGAAGGCCTCCTGGACCACGACCACGTCGTGTCCCTGGAAGAAGGAGGCCTTGGGGATCTCCGCGGCACGGTGGTCCTGGCCCCAGTTCGGGTACAGGTTCTTGCTCATCAGGAACGTGTTGTACGTCAGGACGCTGAGCCGCGGCGCGGCGGACCCCTCGGCGGCGGTCGCGGCCGGGGTCGTGGTGGCGGCGAGCGCTCCGACGGCGATCGCGGCGACGACGGCCGCGGCGGACCGGGCCTTGCGGGGCTGGCTGAACGGCATGGGGGGTCCCTCGTTCCGTGGGGGAAGATCGGCTCCGCCATCCAAGCAGCCGGGGTTACTTCGGGGTAACACCCGTGACACGACTTTCTGTCCGGCGTGAGGACATCGGACTCCGGCAGGCCCGGGCGCCGCCGCGCACCGGCCGGTGACCGCCCGGCGGGACCGCGGGGAGTGGCCGGCGGGACTGCGGGGATGGCCGGTTCGCGTCGATACTGGAGGGACGGAGACCGACATCTGGGGGCGTACGCATGACCACGACCGCGAGGCCGACGGCCGAAGGCCGGACCGACCCCGAGCCTCCGCCGCCGGGCGGAGTGCTCTGGACCATCGCCGGGGACGTCCGGGGACTGCTCATGCTGCCCGCGGCCTTCACCCTGCAGGTCGCGCACCCCGCGGTCGGGGCCGGGGTCGACCAGTACTCCGTCTTCCGCACCGACCCCTGGGGCCGCGGCGAGCGCTCCCTGCGCTCCGTGCAGCTGTGGGTGTACGGCGGGGCGGACGCCGTCGCCGAGGGCCGCCGGGTGCGCAGGCTGCACAAGGACATCCAGGGCACCGACACCCGGGGGCGGCGCTACCACTCGCTCGACCCCGCCTGCTACGCGTGGGTGCACGCGACCGGCTTCCCCGTCTACCTCTACGCCGGGCGCTACCTGCTGCGCCGCTTCACCCCCGCCCAGGAGCGGCAGCTCTACCGCGAGTGGCTCCAGGTCGGCCGCATCCTCGGCCTCCACGACCGGGACATGCCGCAGACCATCGAGGAGTACTGGCCCTATTACCGCAGGATGCTGGCCGAGGAGATCGAGCCCACCAAGGTCGCCCGGGAGCTCGTCGCCACCGACACCCCGCTGCCCCGGCCCGAGGGCGGCACGCTTCCGCTGCGGCTCCTGCTGCGGCTCGCCTGGCCGGTCCTCCGGCCCGCGTTCCTGCACTTCCGGGCCTTCGTCACCGTCGGTTACATGCCGCCCGAGGCCCGTGCCGCCATCGGCCTGGGGTGGACCCCGGCCCAGGAGCGCCGGCTGCGCCTGCTGAGCGCGGCCGTACGCGTCCTGGTACCGCTCCTGCCGGAGCGGTTGCGCTACCTCCCGATCGCCCGCGCGGCGCGGGCGCGCCGACGCGCCGGCGCCCGCTGAGGGGCGCCGGCGCGCGGAGCGCCGCGGGCGGCCGGGGCCGGCCGGTCCGCGGCCGTGTCCGTCAGTGGTCGTCGTGGACGGAGTTCGTCGCCGCGATCTTCTTCCAGGACTTCGGCTCGGCGGCCGGCCCACCCGCGGAGCGCAGGGAGCGGGCGCCCGGTGCCCCGGCCGCCGGCGGGGCGAAGTCCGGCTTGCCCGGGGTGTAGAGCCAGGTCTCGAAGAGCTGGGCGAGGGGCTTGGCCGAGATCTTCTCGGCATAGCGGACGAAGTCCCCGACCTTGGCGTTGCCGTAGGCGCGCTCGGTCGGCCAGCCCTTGAGGATCTGGAAGAACTTCTCGTCACCGATCTCGTTGCGCAGCGCCTGGAGGGCGATCGCCCCACGGTCGTAGACCGCCCCGTGGAACTGGTTCTCCGCGCCCGGGTCGCCCGGCTTGACCTGCCAGAACGGGTCCTCGGCCGGCCGTGACCGGTAGGTCCAGTCCGCGAGCTCCTGGGCCGTGCCCTCGCCCTCCTTCTCCGACCACAGCCACTGGCTGTAGCGGGCGAAGCCCTCGTTGACCCAGATGTCCTTCCAGCCGTCGACGGACACGCTGTCGCCGTACCACTGGTGGGCCAGCTCGTGCACGACCACCGAGACGTTCGCGCCGTTCGCGAACTGGCGGGGGCTGTAGAACGGCCGGGTCTGGGTCTCCAGCGCGAACCCGCTGGGCACGTTCGGGACGTAGCCGCCCAGCGCGTTGAAGGGGTACGGGCCGAAGACCCCCTCCAGCCACTCGGCGACCTCCCCGGTCCGCTCCACGCTCGCGCGCGCCGCACCCGCGTTGTCGCCGAGGTCCTTGCTGTACGCGTTGAGGATCGGCAGTCCGCTCGCCGTCCTGTCGGTGGTGATGTCGAACTTGCCGACGGCGAGGGTGGCGAGGTAGGTGGCCTGCGGCTTGTTCGAGCGCCAGTTGTACCGGGTCCAGCCCAGCCGCGAACTCTGCGACTGGAGCACGCCGTTGCTGATGGCCTGGGTGCCGTCGGGCACGTTCACCGACACGTCGAAGGTGGCCTTGTCGAGCGGGTGGTCGTTGCTCGGGAACCACCAGGCCGCCGAGTCGGGTTCCTGGGCGGCGATGCCGCCGTCCGGGGTGCGCTGCCAGGCCGACCAGCCGTCGACCTTGAACTCCGAGGGCTTGCCGGCGTACTTCACGACCACGCTCGACTCGCGCCCGCGCTGGAGCGGGGTGGCCGGGGTGACCTCCAGCTCCTGGGCGCCGGACCGGGCGAACTTCGCCTTGACGCCGTTGACCCGGATCTCGCTGACGGCCAGGCCGAAGTCGAGGTTGAAGCGGGACAGGTCCTGCTTCGCGGTGGTGAGGAGGGTGGCGGTGCCCTCCAGCAGGTCGGTCGTCGGCTGGTACTGCAGGCGCAGGTCGTAGTGGGAGACGTCGTAGCCTCCGTTGCCGCTCGCCGGGTAGTAAGGGTCGCCGATACCCGGGGCGCCGGGAACGGAACTCGCCGCAGACGCCGGGATCACCAGCAGGAGGGAAGCGGCGAGCACGCTCGGGGCGATGACTTTGCGGTGCACCTTGGACTCCAAGTGGTAGGGGAGTGGCTTCCGTTCGACCGTATTCACGCGCGGGACCCCGCGTCATGTCCATGGCCCCTGATGTCACATGATCGCCATCCGTCTGAAAAACGCCCGTGCCGAGCCGGGTCCCGCCGGAAGGGGTCTCCCCACCACCGGGGCCGCCCTTCCCGGCATACCAAACAGTCGTTAGCCTGCTCGGCATGACTCTTCCGGCGCACGCCGCCCGCCACTGCTGGCACGGAGCGATCAACCCGCTGCACGCCACCGTCTACTTCTCGCCCGACCTCGGCAAGGAATTCGCCGCCCTCGGGATCACCGATCCCCGCGCCGTCAACCTCGCCTCCCGGTCCGCCGCCATGGGCGCCGTCGGCGCCGGCGCGGTCACCTCCACCTTCTACAACTACCGCCACGACCTGGTCGCCGAGCACCTGCCCGCCGTCTGGGACACCGCCGGCCCGCAGCAGGTCCTCGACGCCCGGATGCGGGCGGTCGACGCCACACTGCGCCGGCTCCTCGGCGCCGGGACCATCGGATCCCCCGAGGTCGCCGAGGCCGCCGAGCTGGCGATGCGCGCCACCGAGGCCTGCACCCGGCACGCCCGCACCCTCTACTCCGCCCACGCGGACCTCCCCGTACCCGAAGAGCCGCACCTCAAGCTGTGGCACGCCACCACCCTCCTGCGCGAGCACCGCGGGGACGGCCACCTCGCCGCCCTGCTCGTCGTGGGCCTGGACCCGGTCGAGGCCCTGATCAGCCACACGGCCACCGGTCACGGCATGACCCCGAAATACCTCAAGGCCATCCGCGGCTGGGACCAGTCCGACCTCGACGCCGCCACCGGACGGCTGCGCGACCGCGGCCTCCTGAACGCCGCGGGCGACCTCACCGCCGAGGGCACGGCGCTGCGCGAGGCGCTGGAGGAGGAGACCGACCGCCTGGACGCCGCTCCGTACGAGCACCTCGGCGAGGCCGGACTCGCCCGGATCGCCGAGATCGGCGGCGGCCTCACCCTGCAGGCGGTCACGGCCGGAGCCTTCCCCGGGGACCTGATGGGCAAGGCCTGAGACCCCGGACGGACAGGCTCCCGGCGTCCGCCGCCGCCACCTGCCACAATTGGCAGCCTTCCGACGCAGCACGCAGTTCGCACCACGCGGCGTCACGTATACGTACGAAGGCAGGCGGGACCGCAGTGACGATGTCCATCGAAGGCAGGATCGCCGAGGAACTCGGCGTACGGGAGCGGCAGGTCCAGTCCGCCGTCGAGCTGCTCGACGGCGGCTCCACCGTGCCGTTCATCGCGCGCTACCGCAAGGAAGCGACCGAGATGCTCGACGACGCCCAGCTGCGCACCCTGGAGGAGCGGCTGCGCTATCTGCGCGAGCTGGAGGACCGGCGCTCGGCGATCCTCGACTCCGTCCGGGAGCAGGGCAAGCTCGACGCCGAGCTGGAGGCCCGGATCGTCGCGGCCGACACCAAGGCCCGGCTGGAGGACATCTACCTCCCCTTCAAGCCCAAGCGCCGCACCAAGGCGCAGATCGCCCGCGAGGCGGGCCTGGAACCGCTCGCCGACGGCCTGCTCGCCGACCCCTCGGTGGACCCGGCCTCCCGCGCGGCCGGATTCGTGGACGCCGGCAAGGGCGTGGCCGACCCGGCCGCGGCGCTGGAGGGCGCCCGCGCCATCCTCACCGAGAAGTTCGGCGAGGACGCCGACCTCATCGGCGAACTGCGCGAACGCATGTGGGGCCGCGGCCGGCTCGCCGCGAAGGTCCGCGAGGGCAAGGAGGAGGAGGGCGCCAAGTTCGCCGACTACTTCGACTTCACCGAGCCCTTCACCGCGCTGCCCTCGCACCGCGTCCTCGCCATGCTCCGCGGCGAGAAGGAGGACGTCCTCGACCTGACCCTGGAGCCGGAGGCCCCCGAGGACGCGGCCACGCCCGGCCCTTCCACGTACGAGGGCATGGTGGCGCGCCGCTTCGGCGTCAACGACCGCGGCCGGCCCGGCGACAAGTGGCTGGCGGACACCGTCCGCTGGGCCTGGCGCACGAAGATCCAGGTGCACCTCGGCATCGACCTGCGGATGCGGCTGCGCGCCGCCGCCGAGGACGAGGCCGTACGGGTCTTCGCGTCCAACCTGCGCGACCTGCTGCTCGCCGCCCCCGCCGGGACCCGCGCGACGCTCGGCCTGGACCCCGGATTCCGTACCGGTGTGAAGGTCGCCGTCGTGGACGCCACCGGCAAGGTCGTCGCCACCGAGGTGATCTACCCTCACGTACCGGCCAACAAGTGGGACGAGGCGCTCACCAAGCTGGCACGCCTCGCCAAGGAGCACGCGGTCGAGCTCGTCGCCATCGGCAACGGCACCGCCTCCCGCGAGACCGACAAGCTCGCCGGGGACCTCATCACCCGCCACCCCGAACTGAACCTGACCAAGGTGATGGTCTCGGAAGCCGGCGCCTCCGTGTACTCGGCGTCCGCCTTCGCCTCGCAGGAACTCCCGGACATGGACGTGTCCTTGCGCGGCGCGGTCTCCATCGCCCGGCGCCTCCAGGACCCGCTCGCCGAACTCGTCAAGATCGACCCGAAGTCGATCGGCGTCGGCCAGTACCAGCACGACCTGTCCGAGGTGAAGCTCTCGCGTTCGCTCGACGCGGTCGTCGAGGACTGTGTGAACGGCGTCGGCGTGGACGTCAACACCGCCTCCGCGCCGCTGCTCTCCCGGGTGTCGGGGATCAGCGGCGGCCTCGCGGAGAACATCGTCGCGCACCGCGACGCCAACGGCCCCTTCCGCAACCGCAAGGGTCTCAAGGGAGTGGCCAGGCTCGGTCCGAAGGCGTACGAGCAGTGCGCGGGCTTCCTGCGCATCCGCGGCGGGGACGACCCGCTGGACAGCTCCAGCGTGCACCCCGAGGCGTACCCGGTGGTCCGTGCCATGGGCAAGACGGCGGGCAGCGAGGTGGCGGCCCTGATCGGCAACACCGGCGTGCTGCGCTCGCTGCGGCCGGAGCAGTTCGTCACCGAGGCCTTCGGTCTGCCGACGATCGGCGACATCCTGCGCGAACTGGAGAAGCCGGGGCGCGACCCGCGTCCCGCGTTCAAGACGGCCACCTTCAAGGAGGGGGTCGAGAAGATCGGCGACCTGGCCCCCGGGATGATCCTGGAGGGCGTGGTCACGAACGTGGCCGCCTTCGGCGCCTTCATCGACATCGGCGTCCACCAGGACGGGCTGGCCCACGTCTCGGCGCTGTCGAAGAACTTCGTGAAGGACCCGCGGGACGTGGTCAAGCCGGGCGACATCGTCCGCGTGAAGGTCATGGACGTGGACATCCCGCGCAAGCGGATCTCGTTGACGCTGCGGCTGGAGGACGAGGCGGAGCGCGGGGGCGCCGGGACGCCCGGGCAGCGCGAGGAGCGGGGCGCCGAGCGCGGTGGGCGCGGTGAGCGGCGCGGCGGCGGCCGGCCGCCGCAGCAGCGCGGCGCGGCGGGCGGCCAGGGCGGCCAGGGCGGCTCGCGGGAGGGCTCCCGTGACGGGGGCAGGGGCCAGCGCCAGGGCGGTCAGGCGGGTCAGGGAGGTCAGGGAGGTCAGCGCCAGGGCGGCCAGCGCGGGGGCGCGCCGGCCCCCGCCAACAGCGCGATGGCCGACGCCCTGCGCCGTGCCGGTCTCAGCGGTCCCGACGGTCAGGGAGGCCGCAAGCGCTAGCACTTCGTGGCAGGGCGTGACGGGTTGGCCGAATAGGCACCTCACATGGGGACATACCTTGCCAACTCCCTTGCAAGATCTGTAGGCATGGTGGAACGCCCGTTCGTCCTTCGGCGAGCGGGCGTTCGTGTTTCCCCTCAGGACCGCACTCCCGAGGTCGCTTTGAAGGCAAAGGACGTCATGCCCCTGTCCCCGCACACCTATCGACGCTGCCCGAGAAAGGCTCCGAAGAGGGAACACATGCGCCACCCGCAACCCAGTCTGCGTAAACGGTGCGAGGCGATTCTCGGCCGTCTTGAGCTGGCGCATCCGTTCTCGCTCGACGGACTGTGCGACCGGATAGCCGAGCAGCGGGGCCGCCCCATCCGGCTCCACCCGCTGCCGAAGGAGGCCGCCGAGTCCGGGGTGTGCGGCCTGTGGGTCGGTACCGCCAGCATCGACTTCGTCTTCTACGAGGCCCAGACCACCCCGCTGCACCAGGAGCACATCGTGCTCCACGAGATCGGCCACATCCTCTTCGGGCACCACTCGGTGGACGCGGAGGAGCCCGGCGGGAGCGACGGACAGGTCCCCACCGTCCTCGGGCGCACCAACTACACCACCCGGCAGGAGCAGGAGGCGGAGATGCTCGCCAGCATGATCCGCATCCGTACGGCGACCACCGGCCCGCACCCCGCCCACGGCGCCGGAGCTCCGGACACCCTCGCCCGGCTGGAATCCGCGATGGGCTACGAGTGGCGGGGACGGGGGCACGGCCGCCATGGCTTCTGACCTCACCGCCTTCGGCGACGCCCTAGCCGTCCCCAGCGTCGTCTGCCTCTGGATCGCCGTCCTGCTCCGGGCCCCCGGAGCCCTGCGCTCCCCGCACCAGCGCGGCCTGTGGCTCGCCGTCGCGACGGCCGCCGCCGCGATGACCCTGAACCTTCCCGACGTCGTCGCCTACGCCATGGGCCGCGACCCCGGCTACGCGCACACCATCGGCCTGCTGCGCAACCTCATCGGCGTCCTCTCCGCCGGCGCGGTGCTCTACTTCGTGGCCGCCGCCACCCGCGGCCGCCGCCTCCAGCTGGCTTCCGGCCTCGGCACGGGGCTCTGGCTGGCCGTCCTCGTCGTGCTCGACGCGGCCGCGCCGGAGCACGGCACGCACACGATCCCGCCGGCCGGCGACCCGGTGCCCTCCCTCGCGTACTGGCTGGTGCTGATCTCCGCGCACCTGCTCGCCAACACCATCTGCGTGTCCGTCTGCTGGCGCTACGGCCGCCGCAGCGA
Organism: Streptomyces sp. NPDC006544; assembly: GCF_040611715.1. Classification (NCBI taxonomy): domain Bacteria; kingdom Bacillati; phylum Actinomycetota; class Actinomycetes; order Kitasatosporales; family Streptomycetaceae; genus Streptomyces; species Streptomyces sp. NPDC006544. The sequence goes on from NZ_JBEXOV010000056.1 coordinate 14,306, forward strand.
GAGCCGGGGACTGGCCGCCGGACTGCAACTGTTCGGCCTCGGCACCGCGCTCGCCGGGGTGTTCTGGTTCGTGTACCTGCTCAAGGCGCTCTTCGGCGCCACCTGGGCGATGCCCGCCAACCCGCTGCTGATGAACGCCCACGGGTTCCTGCGCGCCGCCGCGATCCTGGTCCCGACGCTCTTCACCTTCCGGGGCACCGCCGCCGACATCGCCACGGCCTGGCGGCTCTGGCCGCTCTGGCGCGACCTGGTCCACGCCGTCCCGCACGTGGCCCTCAACAAGCCCCGCGCCGGTCGGGTGCTGGAACTGCTGTGGCCGCCGGTCCCGCGCAACCTGCTCGTCTACCGCAAGGTCATCGAGACCCGCGACGCCATCTTGATCCTGGGGGAGTACGTGCACCCGGGCCTGCCCGAGCTCGCGCGCACCCACGTCGCGGGCAGCGGGGTCCCCGAACCGCGGCGCTCCGCGGCCGCGCTGGCCTGCGTACTGAAGGAGGCGCGAACGGCGAAGCTGGCCGGTGTCTCGCAACAGGGCGGCGAGGTGAGCGCATTGGGACTGCCGCGCTCCATCACGTCCTCGGACGAGGACGACCGCCTGGAGAGCGAGGCCCGCTTCCTCGTGGACGTCGCCCGGGCCTACGCCTCGCCGGCCGTCACCGCCTTCACCCCGTGAGCAGGATCCACCGCACCGCGTGCTCGACCGCCAGGAAGTGAAAGTTCTTGACCACCGTACTGATCACAGGAGCCAGCGCCGGGCTCGGCGCCGCCTTCGCCCGGGGCTTCGCCGCCAAGGGCTGCGACCTCGTCCTCGTCGCCCGCGACAAGGCCCGCCTCGAAACCGTCGCCGGAGAGCTCGGCCGGGAATTCGGCGCCGTCTGCGAGGTGTTGCCCGCCGACCTGCTCGATCCCGACAGCCTCGGGATCGTCGTCGAGCGGCTCGCCGACCGGGCCAGGCCCATCGACATCCTGGTGAACAACGCCGGCTTCGGCCTCCCCGCGCCGTTCCCGTACAGCCCCGTCGAGGACGAGGAGCGCATGCTCGACCTGCTGGTCAAGGTCCCGCTCCGGCTCACCCACGCCGTCCTCCCGGGCCTGCGCGAGCGCCGCCGGGGCGCCGTGCTCAACGTCTCCTCCGTCGCGGGCCTCCTGCCGACCGGGACGTACGGGGCCGCGAAGGCCTGGATCACCGCCTTCAGCGAGTCGCTGCGCGTCGACATGGCGCCGTACGGGGTGCGCGTGCTGGCGGTGGTACCCGGTTTCACCCGCACCGAGTTCCAGGAGCGCGCCGGGATGGACGTCAGCGCGCTGCGCGACGCGGTGTGGCTCGAGCCGGCCGACGTCGTGGCCCGGGCCCTGAAGGACCTGGCCCGGCGCCGCCCGGTGAGCATCACCGGGCGGCGCTACCAGGCGTACGCGCTCGCCGCACGCCATCTCCCGCGCACCTTCGTGGCCCGCAAGATGGCCCGCACGCGCCGCCCCCCGGCGGACGCGAACTAGTGCCGCGTCGGGGCGGACGGGGACGGGCGGGGCTCCGGCGTCAGAGGCCTTCGACGCGCTCCAGCGCCTCCCGCGCGGTCCGGCACAGCTCCTCGTCCCGGAGGATGTCCGCGCCGTAGCGGCGCTCCGAGGCGATCACCGCGCGGAGCACGGGCAGGGCCGCCGCCGCCGGCCGGCCGATCGCTCCCAGGGCCCGCACCGTCCGCAGGACCAGCGGGGGGACGAGGTGCTCGTCCAGCGGGCGCAGTTCCGGCAGCAGGGCCGCCAGGGCGGGGGCCGCCTCGCCGGTCATCCGCCACCACGCCTCGGCCGCGCCGACCCTGGTCCACTCGCCCGGAGCGTCGAGCAGGTGCCGGACGTCGTCGGCGTACGGCGCGGCGAGCGGGCCGAGGTCGGCGAGATAGCGCAGCACCGGGCGGCTGAGCCCGGCCCGGGCCGCGGATCCGCAGACCCGCAGTGCCAGTTCCGGGTCCCCGGAGACGCGCCAGTGTGCCCAGGCCGCGGTCTGCACGCCCTGCCACGGCTTCGGTGGGCGTCCGGCGGACAAGCCGAGGGGCCAGGGGGTCGCGTCGCCCCGGGCCAGAGCGGCGAGCACCCCGGCGGCCGTCGAGGCGGCGGGTCCGATCCGTCCCAGGGCCTCGGCCGCCGGCCGGGCGTGCGCGGTCGTCAGCAGTCCGGTCAGCTCGGGTACGGCCTGCGCCGCGGCCGGGCCCCACCGGGTGAGGATCTCCAGGGCCTCGGGGACGGCGCGGGCCCCGGGGTCCCCGGCGAGCCGTTCCCGGAGCGGCGGGAGCAGATCGGGCGCCCAGCGCTCGGGCAGCGACTCGACCTTCAGGTAGTAGCTCCCGAAACGTTCGCGGTACCAGCCCTTCGCCCGGTCGTCGCCCATGCCGGCCAATGCCTGTACGGCTCGGTCGGTGGACGCGGACCGGGGGGTGAGCCCGAACCCCTCGACGAAGCCGACGAGCCGGTCCGCGTACGGGGCCGCGGCGTTCCCGCCCCGGGCGAAGACCGACGCCGCCTCGTCGGCGACCTCGGGATCGTCCTCCAGCCCCGCCGCGACCGTCTCCCACAGGCGGCCCGACGGGTTCCGCCAGTGGCGCAGCTGCCTGCCGGCCGCACCCACCGCCTTCCGCCGCAGGCGCGGGTCCCGGTGCCGGGCGAGGCCGTCCACCAGGGCCTGGGCCTCCTGCGGCTGAGCCGCGAGCAGCTCCGCGAAGCGCTCGATCGGATCGTAGCCGAGGGGCCACCAGGGCACCTCCGAAAGGGCGCCGCCCCCGATCTCGGCGAAGGCCCCGGCCACGCGGCGGCCCGTCCCGCGCGCGTCACCGGGAGCAGCCGTCAGGAGCACGGCCCGTGCGGCCGCCAGCCGGACCTGGACGTGCTTGTGGTCCAGCCAGGGACGCGGCCACCGCGCGATCCCCGCCTCCGGGGCGCCGGACCCCGACAGGGCTCCCACCGCGAGCAGTTGGGACACCAGCGCGGTGGGGTCGCGCTCCTCGGCCGCCTGCCGCCGGAGCACGTCCAGGGTCGCGGGATCGTCCCGGCGGAGCTCGCGCACCGCCCAGGCCGCCCGGGCCCGCACCCCCGCCGACCGGTCCGAGACCAGCGGGACCACGTGGTGCCCGCCGGCCGTGAAGGCGAGGAAGGCGGGGCGGTGCACGCCGACGGAACGGTCACAGACGCGCGCGGCGCGCCGGGCCAGGTACGCGAGGACCAGGATCCGCCGGCGCTCGTCGAGTCGCGGAAGCAGCTCGAACAGACGGGACGTCACCGGCGCGAAGAGCGGCTCGTCGCTCCGCCACCCGATCAGGGCCTCCAGCTTCGCCCAGGAGCTGCCCCGCCGCCCCGGCGTCACCAGTCCGCGCAGCAGACCCGGGACCCGTTCCCGCCCCTCCGGCACGCCTTCGAGCTCGTACCAGGGCACCACGGCCCCCCGTTCGTCCATGACCGGGAGCCTAGACGAGGCCCCTCCGGCGGCCGCCGCCGCCCGGACTCAGAGCTCGGTGACCTTGCCGTCCGCGACTTCCAGGCGGCGGGTCACCTGGACCGCGTCGAGCATCCGGCGGTCGTGCGTGACGAGCAGCAGGGTGCCCTCGTAGGCCTCCAGGGCGGATTCCAGCTGCTCGATCGCCGGCAGGTCCAGGTGGTTCGTCGGCTCGTCCAGGACCAGCAGGTTCACGCCGCGGCCCTGCAGCAGCGCCAGGGCCGCGCGGGTGCGCTCGCCCGGGGAGAGCGTGGCTGCGGGGCGGGTCACGTGGGCCGCCTTCAGACCGAACTTCGCGAGCAGGGTGCGCACTTCGGCCGGTTCCGTGTCGGGAACCGCCGCGCAGAAGGCCTCCAGGAGCGGCTCGTCGCCGAGGAACAGCCCACGGGCCTGGTCGACTTCCCCGACCAGGACGCCCGAGCCGAGGGTGGCGGCGCCGGAGTCCGGGGCCAGGCGGCCGAGGAGCACCGCCAACAGCGTCGACTTCCCGGCCCCGTTGGCGCCGGTGATCGCGACCCGGTCCGCCCAGTCGATCTGCAGACTGGCCGGGCCGAAAGCGAAGTCTCCCCGCTGGACGGCCGCTTCGCGCAGGGTGGCGACCACCGAGCCGGAGCGCGGCGCGGCCGCGATCTCCATGCGCAGCTCCCACTCCTTGCGCGGCTCGTCGACCACTTCGAGGCGCTCGATCGCGCGCTGCGTCTGGCGGGCCTTGGAGGCCTGCTTCTCGCTCGCCTCGCTGCGGAACTTCTTGCCGATCTTGTCGTTGTCGGTGGCCTTGCGGCGGGCGTTCTTGACGCCCTTGTCCATCCAGCCGCGCTGCATCGCGGCCCGGCCCTCCAGCGCGGACCGCTTGTCGGAGTACTCGTCGTACTCCTCGCGGGCATGGTCGCGGGCCCGCTCGCGCTCCTCCAGATAGGCGTCGTAGCCGCCGCCGTAGAGGTTGATCTGCTGCTGGGCCAAGTCGAGTTCGAGCACCTTGGTGACGGTGCGGGTCAGGAACTCACGGTCGTGGCTGATGACCACCGTGCCCGCGCGCAGCCCCTTCACGAACTGCTCGAGGCGCTCCAGGCCGTCGAGGTCGAGGTCGTTGGTCGGCTCGTCGAGCAGGAAGACGTCGTAGCGGGACAGCAGGAGCGAGGCGAGTCCGGCGCGGGCGGCCTGTCCACCGGACAGCGCGGTCATCGGCAGGTCGAGGCCGACGGACAGCCCGAGGTCGTCGGCGACCTCCTGGGCCCGCTCGTCGAGGTCGGCGCCGCCGAGGTTCAGCCAACGGTCGAGGGCGTCCGCGTACGCGTCGTCCGCGCCCGGCGTGCCGTCCACGAGGCCCTGCGTCGCCGCGTCGAGCTCGGCCTGCGCCGCTGCCACGCCGGTACGCCGGGCCAGGAACTCGCGGACCGACTCGCCGGGGCGCCGCTCGGGCTCCTGGGGGAGGTGCCCGACGGCGGCGCCGGGCGGGGAGAGGCGCACCTCGCCGGTCTCGGGGGCGTCCAGCCCGGCGAGCATCCGCAGCAGGGTGGACTTGCCGGCGCCGTTGACGCCGACGAGACCGATGACGTCGCCGGGTGCGACGACGAGGCCGAGATCGGCGAAGAGCGTGCGCTCACCGTGCGCGGCGGTGAGGTTCTTGGCGACGAGGGTTGCAGTCATGATGTCCCGATCCTATCCGCGCCCCGCCCCCGCGGGTCCCGGGGCCTGCGCGGACCGGGCCCGGCCCGCGCGGTCAGGCACCGACGAGGCGAAGGGCCGCCCACAGAGCCGTCACCGCGGCGCCGAGGGCCGGGACCGTGGTCAGCAGGCCGAGCCGGGTGAAGCCCCCGAGCGTGACGCCCGCGTATCCGTCCGCGTGCAGGATCCGCCGCCAGAGCAGCGTGGCCAGGGACCCCGCGTAGGTCAGGTTCGGACCGATGTTCACCCCGATCAGCACGGCCAGTACCGGCCCCGCGCCGCCCACGGCCGCCACCGGGAGCAGCGCGAGCACGGCGGGCAGGTTGTTGATCAGGTTGGCCAGTACGGCGGCGACGGCAGCCGCCGCGAGCAGCGCCAAAAGCGAGTCCCCGGCCGGCGTCACCCACTCCAGCCCGTCCCCGAGTCCGTGGTCCACGACCGCCCCGACCACCACCCCCAGGGCCAGGACGAACAGGCAGAAGGCCGGCGCCGCCGAGGTGAGGATCCGCACCGGCGTGGTCTCCCGGCGCCGCAGCGCCCGCACGGCCAGGACGACCGTGCCCGCGAGCGCGGCCCAGGCGGGGCTCGCTCCCGCGAAGGAGGCGAACGCGAAGCCGGCCAGGGTCAGCGCGAGCACGCCCGCCGCGAACCGGGGCAGCGGCGCCGCCTCCGCGGCCTCGGGCACGTGCTCGGGCGCGGCGGCCAGCTCGGCCCGGAAGTAGCGGCGGAACACCGCGTACTCCACCGCGATCGCCGCCACCCACGGCAGCGCCATCAGCGTCGCGAACCGGGTGAAGGACAGACCGCTCGCGGCGAAGGCGAGGAGGTTGGTGAGGTTGGAGACGGGCAGCAGGAGCGAGGCCGAGTTCGCCAGGTGCGCGGTGGCGTAGACGTGCGGCCGCGGCCCGGCACCCAGCCGGGCGGCCGTCGCCAGCACCACCGGGGTCAGCAGCACCACCGTCGCGTCGAGGCTCAGCGCGGCGGTGACGAGCGAGGCCACGCAGAACACCCCGCCGAGCAGCGCCACGGGCCCGCGCCCCGCGGCGCGCCGGGCCACCGCGGCCCCGGCCGCCCGGAACAGGCCTTCGTCCGCGCAGAGCCGGGCGAGCGCCAGGATCACGGCGAGGAACCCGACCACCGGGAGCAGCTCGCGCAGCCGCGCCCACGCGTCGGCCGCCGGTACGACGCCGAGCGCGACGAGCAGACCGGCCGCGGGCACGGCCGCGGCCGCCTCCGGCAGACCGCGCGGGCGCACGACGGCGAAGGCCAGCACCCCGAGCAGCAGGGCGGCGGCCAGGCACGCGGCGGCGAGGCCGTTCAGGGCAGGCTCCGGGGCGGGGAAGAGGCGGGTGGCGGGGCCCCGGGAGCCGGGGCCCCGACATGATCGCACCGCGGCCCGGCCACGGCCGCGCCGGGGGTCGGCGGCCGTGGCCGGATAGGTGGGGTGCCCGTCATTGCGGCCGTGCGGCGGACTGTCACACGATGAGTTCATGCCACTGCGAAACGTGCTCGTCCTCCTCTACGACGGAGTCCAGAGCCTCGACGTCACGGGGCCGCTGGAGGTCTTCTGCGGCGCCGACCGTCACCCGGGTCCGGCCCGGTACGCGATCCGAACCGTCTCGCCCGGCGGTACGCCGATCCGTACGAGCAGCGGGCTCTCCCTGACCCCGGACGGGGACCTCGAGAGCGAGCGGCCGGGCGCCGGCACCACGCTGCTGGTGCCCGGCGGCCGCTACTCGGGGGACTTCGACCCCGGACTCACCGGCTGGCTGCGCGCGTACGGGGGCGGCGCGCAGCGGCTGGTGTCCGTGTGCACCGGGGGACTGCTGCTCGCGGAGGCCGGTCTGCTGGACGGGCGGCGCGCCACGACCCACTGGTACGTGTGCGAGCAGATGGCCCGGGACTATCCGGCCGTCACCGTCGAACCGGATCCGATCTACGTCAGGGACGGGCCGGTGGCCACCTCGGCCGGGGTCACCGCGGGGATCGACCTCGCGCTGGCGCTGGTGGAGGAGGACCACGGGCGGGAGCTCGCCCTGTCGATCGCCCGGCATCTGGTGGTCTTCCTGCGCCGGCCCGGCAACCAGGCCCAGTTCAGTGCGCAGCTGACGGCGCAGACGGCGCGGCGGGAGCCGCTGCGGGACGTGCAGCACTGGATCACGGAGCATCCGGGGGAGGACCTCGGTGTGGAGGCGCTGGCGGCGCGGGCCGCTCTGTCGCCGAGGCACTTCGCGCGCGCCTTCCAGGCGGAGACCGGGGTGACGCCGGGGCGCTACGTGGAACGGGTCCGCGTGGAGCACGCGCGGCGGCTGCTGGAAGAGGGCGGCGAGGGCGTCGCCCAGATCGCGCGGACGTGTGGCTACGGAAACCCGGAGGCCCTGCGCCGGGCCTTCGTGAGAACACTGGGCCAGTCGCCGGCCGAGTACCGACGGCGGTTCGGCGCGCCCCGCCAGTAGTGCGCCGACCGCTCGTTCGGTGTGCTCCGTGTGCTCCGTGTGCCCCCTCCCCGGCTTGCCGTCCGCCGCCCCGGGGAACCCCTGTCCCCTTCTCCCTCGATCTCACGCCGCACCCCGGGGTCACCACCCGGGGTCCGGGGCCGGGTCCACGGCCCGGTCCATCCCGACAACGCTCCGGAGGAGCCATGCAGATCGCCGTACTGCTCTACGACGGATTCACCGCCCTCGACGCCATCGGGCCCTTCGACACCCTCGGCCGGCTCCAGGGAGCCGAGATCGTCTTCGTCTCCGAACGGCCGGGGCCCGTGCGGACCGACAACGGCTCGCTCGCGCTCGTCGCGGACAAGGGGCTCGACGAGGTGACGCGGCCGGACGTCGTCATCGTGCCCGGCGGGCCGGCCTCCGACGCGGAGATGAAGAATCCCGTCGTCCTCGACTGGCTGCGGACCGTCGACGCCACCACCACCTGGACCACCTCGGTCTGCACCGGCTCCACGCTGCTCGCCGCCGCAGGTCTGCTCGAGGGCCGCCGGGCCACCAGCCACTGGCTGTACATGGACCGGCTGCCCCCGTTCGGAGTGGAGCCGACCGGGGAGCGGGTCGTCTTCGACGGGAAGTACGTGACCGCCGCCGGGGTGTCCTCGGGGATCGACATGGGGCTCGCACTGCTCGGCCGCATCGCCGGCGACGAGTACGCGCAGACCGTGCAGCTGATGACCGAGTACGATCCGCAGCCGCCCTACGACGCGGGTTCTCCGGACAAGGCGCCGGCCGAAATCGTGGCGCGGCTGCGCGAGTTCATCCCGCGGGCGGAGTCCAGGTGAAGGAGGGCGGGCGCCGCTCCAGGAACGCGGTGACACCCTCCGCGATGTCGCCGCTCCCGGCGGCCTGAACCGCCCAGTACGCGTCCCGGTCCGTGCGACCGTCCGCGAACTCCTTCGCCGAGGCCTGGGTGAGCTGCGAGCGGGTGACCAGGATCCGGGTGAACTCCGCCACCCGCTCGGCCAGTTCGCCGGGCGCCAGCAGCTCGTCCAGGAGGCCCGTGCGCAGCGCTCGGTCGGCGTCGATCAACTCGGCGGAGAAGAGGAGGTACTTGGCGGCCGACGGACCCACCAGTGCCGCGAGCCGCCGCGTGGAGGAGGCCGGGTACACGATGCCCAGCTTCGCCGGCGTCACACCGAAGGAGGCGCCTTCCTCCGCGAAGCGCAGGTCGCAGGCGGCCGCCAGCTGGCTGCCGCCGCCCACGCAGAAGCCGCGGATCGCCGCGAGCGTGGGCTTGGGGAAGGCGGCCAGGGCCTCCTCCGCCGCGACGGCCAGGGCCTGCGGGTCGTCGTCCCCGGCCAGGGTGGAGATGTCCGCCCCCGCGCAGAAGGTGTCACCGGCCCCGGTCAGGACCAGCACCCGTACGGCGGGGTCGGCCGCGAGTTCCGTCAGCAGCTCCGGCAGCCCCCGCCACATCGCCGCCGTCATGGCGTTGCGCTTGGCCGGATGGGAGATCACGACGGTGGCGACGCCGTCGGCGACCGAGGTGAGGAGGGCTGCGCCCGGGGCTGCGTCCATGCGCCGGATGCTATCCCGGACCGGCAAACCTATGATCAAGGGATCCGGAGTGGTAACGGAGTCCGTCGGGGGGCGCTGAAAGGTGGCGCGTTCATGGGCGCAGACCGTACCGAGCCTGCGGACCGCACCGGTCCCCGGGAGCAGGGCGAGAAGAAGAAGGTCAGCCGCGGCTTCGGGGTGATGGCCCTGCTCGGAGTGCTGCTGGTGCTGGCCGGGCTGCTGGGCCTCGTCTACACCGCCTTCGCCACCCTGACCACGATGTTCCTCTTCGGCTGGCTCCTGCTGGCCGGCGGTGTGGTGGGCCTGCTGCAAGCCTTCCAGTCCCGCAGGAGCAACTACTTCTGGCTCGCCGTCATCGTCGCCGCGATCAACATCGCGGCCGGTTTCGTCATCCTGCGCCGCCCGGAGGCGAGCGCCGAGGCACTCACCATGTTCGCCGCGCTGCTGTTCCTCACCGGCGGGGTGTTCCGGCTGGTGGGCGGCCTCGTGGTGCGCGGCACGCACTTCGGACTGACCCTGGTGCAGGGCGCCTTCGGCATCCTGCTGGGCCTGCTGATCCTCTCCAACTGGCCCGGCAACAGTCTGTACGTGATCGGAACCTTCTTCTCCCTCGCCCTGCTGTTCGACGGTCTGAGCCTGATCGCGGTGGGCCTGGGCGCGCGCCGCATCCTGGGTCTGGTCAGGGACGACGGGGAGCCGGTGGCGGCGGGCGCGGCGACGGGCGACAGGGGCAGGATGCGCCAGGCGGCCGAGAAGCACCGCCCGGAAGATCAGGAACAGACCAACATCTGACTCCGTCATGCGCCAACGGTCAAAAAGTGTCCGATTAGCGCTGACTTCTGGTCAGCGGTCCGGGCCGCGCCGGTCCGGTCCCCACTCTGGACGCGTGGAGACGATCGAGCGCGAAGACGGGGGCCGGGAGATGGATGTCAGCGGGAGCGTCCCGCCAGTCATGGGGGGCGAGCCGGAGGTCGCGGCAGCTCCCCTCGCCTACGAGGGAGTGTGGAGATTCACGGCTCCCGCAGTAGAAGAATCCGTTCCGCAGGCGCGTCGTGCGGTCCGTGACCTGCTCGGCCGCCAGGGGGTGCCGGCCGATCAGGACCTGGTCCACTCCCTGCTGCTGATCGTCTCCGAACTGGTGACGAACTCGGTCCGGCACGCGGCCCTGCTCTCCCCGGAGGTCGCGGTGGAGGTCGCCATCGGCCGGGAGTGGGTGCGGGTGGCGGTCGAGGACAACCACCCGTACCGGCCCAAGGCCCTGGAGGCCGATTTCGGCCAGACCGGGGGCCGGGGCCTGCTCCTCGTCCGGGAGGTCACGCGGGAAGCCGGCGGGGTCTGCGACGTCGAGCACACCTCGACGGGCGGCAAGGTGATCTGGGCGGCCCTGCCGCTCGTCGCACCCGCCGCCGGCGCCCCGGTCCCGCCGGTCCCGGCGGTCTGAACCCGTACGCCCGCTCCCGCTCCCCGCGCGTACGCGGTACGGATCGACGGGGACGGGGCCCGGGGCACGGCACGGGTCCCGCGGTGCGGGGGCTACCAGCCCGCCGCATCGCCCGTCAGCTCGCGGATCGCGGGCCGGGCCGCGTCCAGCACCGTCATGAACCACGCCGAGAACGGATCCTCCGCGTGCCGCTTCGCCAGCTCCTCGGCGGTCACGAAGGCGGTGTCCCCGACCTCCTCCGGATCCGGCCGCGGCGTCGACTGTGCGAGTCCCACGAACAGGTGGTTGTACTCCTGCTCGACCAGCCCCGACGCCGGGTCCGGGTGGTTGTAGCGCACCGTCCCCGCCTCGGCGAGCAGCGAGGGCGAGAGCCCCAGCTCCTCGTGGGTCCGCCGGGCGGCGGCCGCGAACGGCGACTCCCCGGGGTAGGGGTGACCGCAGCACGTGTTCGACCAGACTCCGGGGGAGTGGTACTTCCCGAGGGCGCGCCGCTGGAGCAGCAGTCGGCCCGTCTCGTCGAAGAGGAACACGGAGAACGCGCGGTGCAGCTGGCCGGGCGCCTGGTGGGCGGAGAGCTTCTCCGCCGTGCCGATGGTGTTGCCTGACTCGTCGACCAGTTCGAGCATGATCGGTTCTTGAGCGCCGGTGCCGGTGGTCGCGCCGTTCGCGGCGGTGGCTGGTGTGGTCGGCATACCCATCCTTCGCTTCGGACTTCGGCCTTCAGTCTGCCGTACAGAAGTGGTTTGTCCCCACTTCGGCGATCCGAGCATGTCTGCCCCCCGTCGCGTGATAAGCGACGGGGGGCAGATCGTCCGCCGGGGGCCGGGCGTCAGACGCCGAAGGGGGCCGGGTACGCGATCGTGCCGCGTGCGAGCGGCGCCGAGTCGTCCAGCACCAGCGCCATCATCGTTTCGTCCGGCACGTCGAACGGCGCCCGGATGCCGAAGTGCGAAGCCGGTGCGAAGCCGAAGCGCCCGTAGTACGAGGGATCCCCGAGGACGAGCACCAGCGCCTCGCCGCGCTCCGCCGCCGCCGCGAGCAGCGCTCGGACGACCGCGCTGCCGGCGCCCGAGCGCTGGAGCGCGGGTTCGGTGGCCACCGGTGCGAGCGCGAGTGCGGGAACCCCCTCGACCCGGCACCGGGTCAGCAGGGCGTGCGCCGCGACCGACCCGTCCGGGCCCTCGGCCACGTAGGCGAGGCCGGGCAACCAGGACCCGTCCTCCCGGAGCGCGTCCACCAGGTCCGCCTCGACGGGTGTCCCGAAGGCCGCCGAGTGCAGCGCGTGCACGGCGGCCGCGTCCGCCCCGGTTTCCGGCCGGGTGGCCCAGGAGCCCGTGTCTCCGGCCGTCACCGGGCGCAGGACGTAGGCCGTGTACCCGTACTCGTGCCCGTGGCGCTCCCGTACGCCGATCTCCTCGCGTACGAAGGCCAGCGCGGCCGCGGCCTGCGGTCCGGCCGGCTCCGGGGCCCCGGCCGCGCGCTCGGCGAGCGGGCCGTAGTAGCCCGCCCAGTCGGAGTCGGGCTGGCGGTACACGGCGAGCACCCGGTACCCGGCCGCCTGGACGGCGGCGAGGTTGCGGGCGGTGGAGCGCAGCGCGTAGTGCGGGTCCCAGAAGGCGCGGACCCCGGCGGAGGGATCCGGGACGGTCCACTCGCACTCGCTCAGGACGAGGCTGCCGCCGGGCGCGAGGAGCGGCTTCCACCGGGTGAGTGCGTCGGCGAAGCCGATGTTGTAGGCGGAACCCTCGGCCCAGACGAGGTCGAAGGAACCATCCGCACAGGGGAGCTCGCCCATGTCCGCCTTGACGGCGTGGACGCGGCCGGCCAGCCCGCGTGCCGCTGCGCTGGCGCGGAGCTCGTCGAGGAAGCCGTCGTACAGGTCGACGGCGGTGACCTCGGGGACGGCGCCCGGACCGCCCGCCTCGGCGGCGAGCAGCAGGGCACTGGCACCCGGTCCGCAGCCCAGGTCGAGGACGCGCGGCCGCTCGGGCAGCGGTCCGCACAGGGAGAGGAGGTGGCGGGTGGTCGCATCGGAGCCGGGCGACTGCCGGGGCAGTCCCCGGTGCAGCTCCATGAAGGCGTCGAAGAAGGACGTGTCGTCGGTGCCGCCGGTGGTGTCGGTGCTGCCGGTGGTCTCGGTGTTACCGGTGATGTCGGTCAACGTGAACCCTTGAACAGGGGCTTCGGCCGGACCGTGGCCCGTCTGCCGGCCGTGGACCGCAGGGCGGGGCCGGTGGGATCAGGCCGGGCCGGATGCCCGGAAGGAAGTGGGGACGTACCGGAGTTCGTCGCTGCCCATGGCCGCGACCTCTGCGACGGTCATCAACCCACCTCTTCCGCGTTCGGCTCGATATCAAGCGATATGAGACGTATCGACGGTGCTCGTACGTGTCTGCGAGCACCCTAGCACCGGGGCGGTTTGAGTCCCCCGGAGTTCTCGTCGATGATGATCGCGACAGGACCCCCGGCCCTGGATTTCCTTGGCCCACCGGGGCGCAAACGGGTGGTGAACCCCAGCTTCCGTTCATCCGATAGCCTCTGCCGACGTGCCGCCGCCCCCCTGGCGCGCGTTCCGTGTTACCGCAAGGAGTGAGTTCGTCTGCCGACCGTCATCCTTACCGGCCCGCCGGTGCCCGGATCAGCGCTCGCCGACGAGCTGAGCTCCCTCGGCTTCGACGTCCGCCCCGCCGCCACCCCGCGGGAGACCGCCGCCGCACTGGCCCTTGTACCCGCCGACCAGCGGGTGGCCGTCGTGGACAGCGCCTTCGTGGGGCACACGCACGCGCTCCGGCTCGCGCTGACCGACCCGCGGTTCGAGGCCTGCGCCGTCACCGGCGCCTTCGCCGTCCAGCCGGGCGCCCGCGCGGCCCTCGACCGGGCCGCCGAGCAGGTCCTCGACCGGGTCTCCGGCCAGGCGCTCGACCGGGCTCCCGGCCGGGCAGCCGAGCTCCCCGCCGAGCCCGCCGGCCCCGAACCGGACCGGCTCGCCGCCGCCGTCGAGGCCGCGGGCACGGCCGTCCAGCGCCCGGACCTCGGCACCCTCGTGGCCGCCGTGCCCGCGACCGCCGCCGAGCGCGCGGCCGCGACCGCCGCCGTCGCCGCCGTGGACGGCGAGGCCGTGCGGCTGCGCACCGCCGTGAAGTCCCGCGACGGGTTCTTCACCACCTTCTTCATCAGCCCGTACTCGCGCTACATCGCCCGCTGGTGCGCGCGCCGCGGCCTGACCCCGAACCAGATCACCACAGCGTCCCTGGTCACCGCGCTGATAGCGGCCGCCTGCGCCGCCACCGGCGAACGCGGGGGCTACGTCGCGGCCGGTGCGCTGCTCCTCGTCTCCTTCGTGCTGGACTGCGTGGACGGGCAGGTCGCCCGCTACGCGCTCCAGTACTCGACGATGGGCGCCTGGCTCGACGCGACCTTCGACCGCGCCAAGGAGTACTCCTTCTACGCGGGCCTCGCGCTCGGCGCGGCCAGGAACGGCGACGACGTCTGGGCCCTGGCCCTCGGGGCCATGATCCTCATGACGTGCCGGCACGTCGTGGACTTCGCCTTCAACGAGGCCAACCACGACGCCACCGCCAACACGAGTCCGACCGCGGCCCTGTCCGGCCGGCTCGACAGCGTCGGCTGGACGGTCTGGGTCCGGCGGATGATCATCCTGCCGATCGGCGAGCGCTGGGCCATGATCGCGGTGCTGACCGCCCTGACCAGCCCCCGGATCGTCTTCTACGCCCTGCTCGTCGGCTGCGCCTTCGGCGCGCTCTACACCACCGCCGGCCGGGTCCTGCGCTCGCTCACCCGCAAGGCGACCCGTACCGACCGCGCCGCCCGGGCCCTCGCCGACCTCGCCGACTCCGGCCCCGTCGCCGAGCTCGTGGGCCGCGCCCCGGGCCGCACGGCGCCCGGCGCCGGGATCGCCGCGGCCGTGATCGGCTCGGTGGCCCTGCTGTGGACGGCCTGCGCGTCCGAGTTCGGCGCCCGCCAGGTCGTCGTCGCCGCCGTCTTCTACGCGGTCCTCGCCGGCGTGGCCGTCGCCCGCCCCCTCAAGGGCGCCCTCGACTGGCTCGTCCCGCCCGTCTTCCGTGCCGCGGAATACACCACCGTGCTGGTCCTCGCCGCCAAGGCGGACGTGCCCGGAGCCCTTCCGGCGGCATTCGGACTGGTCGCGGCGGTCGCCTACCATCACTACGACACGGTGTACCGCATCCGCGGTGGCACCGGCGCGCCCCCGCACTGGCTGGTGCGGACGACCGGCGGGCACGAGGGCCGGGTGCTGCTGACCGCGGTCCTGGCCGCCGCCCTGGCGTCGCGCGCCGACGACTTCCCCGTCGCGCTCACGGCCCTGGCCGCGTTCGTGGCACTGGTGGTGCTCGTGGAGAGCATCCGCTTCTGGGTTTCCTCCGGGGCACCCGCCGTACATGACGAAGGAGAACCAGCATGATCGGCCTCGTCCTCGCTGCCGGTGCCGGACGCCGCCTGCGTCCCTACACCGACACCCTGCCCAAGGCCCTCGTGCCCGTCGGCCCCGAAGGCGACGAGGAGAGCATCACGGTCCTCGACCTGACGCTCGGCAACTTCGCCGAGGTCGGCCTCACCGAGGTCGCCGTCGTCGTCGGCTACCGCAAGGAAGCCGTGTACGAGCGCCGGGAGGCCCTGGAGGCCAAGTACGGCGTCAAGATCACGCTGATCGACAACGACAAGGCCGAGGAGTGGAACAACGCCTACTCCCTGTGGTGCGCCCGTGACGTCCTCAAGCAGGGCGTGATCCTCGCCAACGGCGACACCGTCCACCCGGTCTCCGTCGAGAAGACCCTGCTCGCCGCCCGCGGCAAGGGGCAGAAGATCATCCTCGCCCTCGACACGGTCAAGCAGCTGGCCGACGAGGAGATGAAGGTCGTCGTCGACGGCGAGACGGGTGTCCGGCGGATCACCAAGCTGATGGACCCGGCGACCGCGACCGGGGAGTACATCGGCGTCACCCTGATCGAGCCGGAGGCCGCCGAGGCGCTGGCCGAGGCACTGAAGACCACCTTCGAGCGGGACCCCGACCTCTACTACGAGGACGGCTACCAGCAGCTCGTCGACGACGGCTTCACCATCGACGTGGCTCCCATCGGCGACGTCAAGTGGGTCGAGATCGACAACCACGACGACCTCGCCAAGGGCCGGACGATCGCATGCCTGTACTGACGCGGCTGATCCCCTCGCCTGTTGTCGTCGACATCAGCCGAGGGGCGATGGACGATCTGGCCGGCCTCCTGGCCGACCAGCGCATCTCCGCGTCCGGCAAGCTCGCCATCGCGATCAGCGGGGGCTCCGGCCAGGTGCTGCGCACCAAGCTGGAGCCCGTCCTGCCGCACGCGGACTGGTATCCGGTCGTGGACGGCACCATCGACTCAGCGGTCAAGCTGGCCGACGACATAAAGGGCCGTCGCTACGACGCCGTCGTCGGCCTCGGCGGCGGCAAGATCATCGACGTGGCGAAGTACGCCGCGGCGCGGGTCGGGCTGCCCATGGTGGCCGTCGCCACCAACCTGTCCCACGACGGCATCTGCTCGCCGGTGTCCATCCTGGACAACGACAACGGGCGGGGCTCCTACGGTGTCCCCACCCCGATCGCCATGGTGATCGACCTCGACGTGATCAAGGAAGCCCCGGTGCGGTTCATCCGGGCCGGCGTCGGCGACGTGATCTCCAACATCTCCGCCATCGCCGACTGGGAGCTCTCGCACCGGCTCACCGGGGAGGCCGTGGACGGCCTGGCCGCGGCCATGGCCCGTACCGCCGGCGAGTCCGTCCTGCGCCACCCCGGCGGATGCGGTGACGACGAGTTCCTCACCGTGCTCTCCGAGGCGCTCGTCCTCTCCGGCATCGCCATGTCGATCAGCGGGGACTCCCGCCCGTCGTCCGGCGCCTGCCACGAGATCAGCCACGCCTTCGACCTGCTCTACCCGGGACGCTCCGCGCTCCACGGCGAGCAGGTCGGCATCGGCGCCGCCTTCGCCATGCACCTGCGCGGGGCCACGGACCAGTCCGAGCTCTTCGTCCAGGTGCTGCGCCGCCACGGCCTGCCCGTGCTGCCCGAGGAGATCGGGTTCAGCGTGGACGAGTTCGTCGCGGCCGTCGAGTACGCCCCCCAGACCCGTCCGGGACGTTTCACGATCCTGGAGCACCTCAACTTGTCCGCAGCCGAGATCAGGGACGCTTACGCCGACTATGCCAAGACCATCCGTAGCTGAACTGAGGCCCGTCGTGCACCCGGCGGGCGTGAAGGACCGGGTCAGCGGCGAGCACTGGGGCGGGCGCCTCTACATGCGCGAGATCTCCCTGCGCATCACCCGCTACCTGGTCACCACCAAGGTCACGCCGAACCAGCTGACCTACCTGATGACCCTCGCCGGCGTCCTCGCCCTTCCGGCCCTGCTGGTGCCGGGCGTCCTCGGTGCCGTCCTCGGCGTCGTGGCGGTCCAGATGTACCTGCTGCTCGACTGCGTCGACGGCGAGGTCGCCCGCTGGAAGAAGCAGTTCTCGCTCTCCGGCGTGTACCTGGACCGGGTCGGCGCCTACCTCTGCGACGCGGCGGTCCTGGTCGGCTTCGGCCTGCGCGCCGCCGACCTGTGGGGCCCCGGGGGCGCCGACTGGCTGTGGGCCTTCCTGGGCACCCTGGCCGCGCTCGGCGCCATCCTGATCAAGGCCGAGACCGACCTGGTCGGCGTCGCCCGCCACCAGGCCGGCAAGCCCGTGGTCAAGGACGCGGCCGCCGAGCCGCGCGCGAAGGGCATGGCGTTCGCCCGCCGGGCCGCCGCCGCGCTCAAGTTCCACCGCCTGATCCTCGGCATCGAGGCCTCGATGCTCATCCTGGTGCTGGCCATCGTGGACGAGATACAGGGCGACCTGTACTGGTCCCGCGTCGGGGTCGCCGTGCTGGCCGGCATCGCGCTGCTCCAGACCGTGCTGCACCTGGTGTCGATCCTGGCCTCCAGCAGGCTCAAGTGACGACGCCGATGCGGCTGGGCGCCGTCATCATCACCATGGGCAACCGGCCCGACGAGCTCAAGGCGCTCCTCGACTCGGTGGCCCGGCAGGACGGCGACCCGGTCGAGGTCGCCCTGGTGGGCCAGGGAGTGCGGCTCACCGGGCTGCCCGAGGGCGTGCGCGCCGTCGAGCTGCCCGAGAACCTGGGCATCCCGGGCGGGCGCAACGTCGGCATCGAGGCCTTCGGGCCCGGCGGACGCGAGGTGGACGCCCTGCTCTTCCTCGACGACGACGGGCTGCTGGAGCGCACCGACACCGCCGAGCTGTGCCGGCAGGCCTTCGCCGAGGACCCGGAGCTCGGGATCGTCAGCTTCCGGATCGCCGATCCGGACACCGGCGAGACCCAGCGCCGGCACGTCCCCCGGCTGCGCGCCTCCGACCCCCTGCGCTCCTCGCGCGTGACCACCTTCCTGGGCGGCGCCAACGCCGTCCGTACGAAGGTGTTCGAACAGGTCGGAGACTTGCCGGCGGAGTTCTTCTACGCCCACGAGGAGACCGATCTGGCCTGGCGGGCGCTCGACGCCGGCTGGCAGATCGACTACCGCGCGGACATGGTGCTGCTGCACCCCACGACGGCCCCGTCCCGGCACGCGGTCTACCACCGTATGGTGGCCCGCAACCGGGTGTGGCTGGCCCGCCGCAACCTCCCCGCCCCGCTGGTCCCGGTCTACGTGGGCGTCTGGCTCCTGCTGACGCTCCTGCGCAGGCCGTCCGCGCCGGCGCTGGGGGCCTGGTTCGGAGGGTTCAAGGAGGGGTGGACCACCTCCTGTGGTCCACGGCGCCCCATGAAGTGGCGTACGGTCTGGCGACTGACCCGGCTGGGCCGACCGCCTGTCATCTGACCCGCTCGCGTCTGAGAACATGGCGCGATCACGATCCAAGTGCCTCAGGCCCGATGCCACCTTCTGCCGCATCATGAAGACGGAAAGTTTCATCTTGTGAGTGACACAACCCAGGACGGCGCCCTCGCCACGAGCAAGTCGCCGTCCGACGACGCGGGGCTGAGCCCCGCGGAGCTCGCCAGGAAGTACGGCCTGTCCGTCAGCGGCGCCCGGCCGGGTCTGGCCGAATACGTGCGCCAGCTCTGGGACCGGCGCCACTTCATCATCGCCTTCTCCCGGGCGAAGCTGGTGGCGCAGTACAGCCAGGCGAAGCTCGGCCAGATCTGGCAGGTGGCGACCCCCCTGCTCAACGCGCTGGTCTACTACCTGATCTTCGGCCTGATCCTGGATGCCGGCCGCGGCATCGACAAGGACGCCTACATCCCCTTCCTGGTGATCGGCGTCTTCGTCTTCACGTTCACGCAGAGCTCGCTGATGGCGGGCGTCAGGGCGATCCCGGGCAACATCGGCCTGGTCCGCGCGCTGCACTTCCCGCGCGCCTCCCTGCCGATCTCCTTCTCGCTCCAGCAGCTCCAGCAGCTGCTGTTCTCGATGATCGTCGTGTTCGTGGTCACGATCGCCTTCGGGAACTACCCCAGTGCGTCCTGGCTGCTGGTGATCCCGGCGCTGATCCTCCAGTTCGCCTTCAACACCGGTCTCGCGCTGGTCTTCGGCCGGATGGGTTCCAAGACGCCCGACCTCGCGCAGCTCATGCCGTTCGTGACGCGTACGTGGATGTACGCCTCCGGCGTCATGTTCTCGATCAGCGAGATGCTCAAGGACAAGCCCGCGTGGATCGCGGACGTGCTGCAGTGGAACCCGGCCGCGATCTACATGGATCTGATCCGCTTCGCGCTCATCGACTCGTACGGGCGCGAGAACCTGCCGCCGCACGTCTGGGCCTTCGCCGTCGGCTGGGCCGTGCTGATCGGTCTCGGCGGCTTCGTGTACTTCTGGAAGGCTGAGGAGCGTTACGGCCGTGGCTGAGAACAACCGGGGGCACGTCCCCACCGTCATCGCCGACGACGTGCACATCGTCTACCGGGTCAACACCGGCAGCTCGGGCAGGGGCAGTGCCACGGCGGCGCTGAGCAAGATAGTCCGCCGGGGCAAGGGGGACGCACCGGGTGTCCGGCGCGTCCACGCCGTGCGCGGGGTCTCCTTCACGGCGTACCGCGGCGAGGCCATCGGAGTCATCGGCTCCAACGGTTCGGGCAAGTCGACGCTGCTGCGCGCCATCGCCGGGCTGCTGCCCTGCGAGGCGGGCAAGGTCTACACCGACGGCCAGCCCTCGCTGCTGGGCGTGAACGCGGCGCTGATGAACGACCTCACGGGCGAACGCAACGTGGTCCTCGGAGGTCTCGCCATGGGCATGACCCGCGAGCAGATCAAGGAGCGGTACGAGAGCATCGTCGACTTCTCGGGCATCAACGAGAAGGGTGACTTCATCTCGCTGCCGATGCGCACCTACTCCTCCGGCATGGCCGCGCGCCTGCGTTTCTCCATCGCCGCGGCGAAGGACCACGACGTCCTGATGATCGACGAGGCGCTGGCCACCGGCGACCGGAAGTTCCAGGTGCGTTCCGAGGAGCGCATCCGGGAACTGCGCAAGAGCGCCGGAACCGTCTTCCTGGTGAGCCACAACAACAAGTCCATCCGTGACACCTGTGACCGGGTGCTGTGGCTGGAGCGTGGCGAACTCCTGATGGACGGCCCCACCGAGGAAGTCGTCCAGGCTTACGAGAAGGCCACCAACTGACCGATCCTCACCGGCGGCCCCCGCAGCGTCGAGCGGCGGGGGCCGCCGCATGCCCGGCGCGCCCCTCGCGGGGGCGACATCAGCGGGGAACCGAATACCCCTCGAGCCGTCGCGGCGTTGTACAGCGTAAGCTGGGCCAGTCCTCAATCGCGGGCAAGAGGGGACGTTTCCCCACAGGTGGACGGCCTGGGCCGGCCCGGGGGGAAATCCGGGGCGTGTCCGAAATAGGATGTATTGGGTCGGCAGTGTAGAACGGGAGATGTGACGGCAATGGCTACGGGAATTCTCCGGCCCCCAGGCACGACGGCCGTTCCCGCCACGGGCGGCGGGTGGTGACCCGGCCGCACGCGGCCACCGACGCCCCCGTCCACGCGGACATCCGCGGAGCCGAGGCGAGCGCCACCACCCTCGACAAGGCCCGCGGCGAGAACTTCCCCGTCGCCCCCGTCTTCCTGCCCCGCGCCTGGCGCGAGGGCCTGCGCGCGGTCTACGGCTACGCCCGCCTGGTCGACGACATCGGCGACGGCGATCTCGCCCCGGGCGGCCGCGACGCCGTCCTGCTCGGCCTCGACCCGGCCGCCGCGGACGACCGGCTCGCCATGCTCGACGCCTTCGAGGCCGACCTGCACCGCGTCTTCGGCGGCACCGACGGCCCCCCGCGCCACCCCCTGATGCTGGCCCTGCAGCCCGTCGTGCGCGGCCACGCGCTCAGCGCCGAGCCCTTCCTCGGGCTCATCGAGGCCAACCGCCAGGACCAGCGGATCGCGCGCTACGCGACGTACGGGGACCTCCTCGGCTACTGCGAGCTCTCCGCGAACCCGGTCGGCCGCCTCGTCCTCGAGCTCACCGGCACCAGCACCCCCGAGCGGATCCGCCGCTCCGACGCCGTCTGCACCGCCCTGCAGATCGCCGAACACCTCCAGGACGTCGCGGAGGACCTCGGACGGGACCGGATCTACCTCCCGGGCGAGGACATGCTCCGGTTCCGCGTGAGCGAGACCGACCTCGCCGCCCCGTCCGCCGGAGCGTCCGTACGCTCCCTGATCGCCTTCGAGACCGAGCGCGCCCGGGATCTCCTGAACGAGGGCACGCCACTCGTCGGCAGTGTCCACGGAAGGCTCCGGCTGCTGCTCGCAGGCTTCGTCGGAGGCGGACGCGCCGCCCTGCGCGCCGTCACCGCCGCCGGCTTCGACGTACTTCCCGGCCCGCCCAAGCCCACCAGGAGCGGCTTGCTCCGCGAGGTGGCCGCCGTACTGCGCACAGCGCCGAGAAAGGGGTGAGCCCGATCGTGGAGGGCCCCACACACGCGTCCGCACCCGGCGCTCCGTCCGCAATGTCCGCACCGGTCTCGGCGGCCTACAGCTACTGCGAGGCCGTGACCGGCACGCAGGCGCGCAACTTCGCCTACGGCATCCGACTGCTGCCCGTCGAGAAGCGGCAGGCCATGTCCGCGCTCTACGCCCTCTCCCGGCGGGTCGACGACATCGGCGACGGCACGCTGCCCCCCGAGGTCAAGCTGGTCCGGCTGGAGGAGACCCGCGCCCTGCTCGGCCGGATCCGCGCCGGCAAGGTCGACGAGGACGACACCGACCCCGTCGCCGTCGCCCTCGCCCACGCCGCCCGCCGCTTCCCGATCCCGCTCGAAGGGCTCGACGAACTCATCGACGGCGTCCTGATGGACGTGCGCGGCCAGGAGTACGAGACCTGGGACGACCTCAAGGTCTACTGCCGCTGCGTGGCCGGAGCCATCGGCCGGCTCTCCCTCGGCGTGTTCGGCACCGCGCCGGGCGCGCACGACGCGGCGCGGGCCGGCGAGTACGCCGACACCCTCGGCCTCGCGCTGCAACTCACCAACATCCTCCGGGACGTGTCCGAGGACGCGGCCAACGGGCGCACCTACCTGCCCGCCGAGGACCTCGCCAAGTTCGGCTGCTCGGAGGGCTTCCGGAGCGAGCGGATGCCCGCGGGGTCCGACTTCGCCGGGCTCGTCCACCACGAAGTCCGGCGCGCACGTGCCCTGTTCGTCGAGGGCTACCGGCTGCTGCCCATGCTCGACCGGCGCAGCGGCGCCTGCGTCGCCGCCATGGCCGGCATCTACCGGCGCCTGCTCGACCGCATCGAGCGCGAGCCCGAGGCCGTGCTCCGCGGCCGCGTCTCGCTGCCGCCGCACGAGAAGGCGTACGTGGCCGTCCGCGGGCTGTCCGGACTCGACGCGCGGACCATCTCACGCCAGAGCACCAGGCGGCGGCTCTGATGCCCGCGGTCGGCCGGCCGTCGGGGCCGGCCACGGCCGCCCGTCGCACGGGAGCAACCCCGCGCGCCACCGCCGCGTCTGTCGCGGTGACACCTGTCGCGGTGACCGAGGAGGAGGACGGATGACCGCCAACCACGCCGTGGTCGTCGGCGGCGGACTCGCGGGCGTCACCACCGCCCTGGAACTCGCCGACGCGGGGCTGCGGGTGACCCTGCTGGAAGGCCGCCCCCGGCTCGGCGGCCTCGCCTTCTCCTTCAAGCGCGGCGACCTCACCGTGGACAACGGCCAGCACGTCTACCTGCGCTGCTGCACCGCCTACCGGTGGTTCCTCGACCGGATCGACGGCGCCGCCCTGGCCCCCCTCCAGGACCGCCTCGACGTACCCGTACTCGACGTGGCCCACCCCGGCGGACCGCGCCTGGGCCGGCTGCGCCGCAGCGTCCTGCCCGTCCCCCTGCACCTGGCCGGCTCACTGGCCCGCTACCCGCACCTCTCGCTCGCCGAACGGGTGAGCGTCGGACGCGCCGCCCTCGCCCTGCGACGGCTCGACCCCGCCGACCCGGCGCTCGACGGCCTGGACTTCGCGACCTGGCTCGGCCGCTACGGGCAGTCCCCGCGCACCATCGAGGCGCTGTGGGACCTCGTCGGCGTCGCCACCCTCAACGCCACCGCCGAGCAGTCCTCGCTGGGACTGGCCGCCATGGTCTTCAAGACCGGCCTGCTCTCCGAGAACGGCGCGGCCGACATCGGCTGGGCCCGCGTACCCCTGGGCGACCTGCACGACACCCTCGCCCGCAAGGCCCTCGACGCGGCCGGCGTACGGACCGAACTGCGCACCCGGGTCACGGCCGTCTCCCGTACCGCGGAAGGCGGCTGGCGGGTCGACACGGAAGGCGAGTCCCTCGACGCCGCCGTCGTGGTCCTCGCCGTGCCCCAGCGCGAGGCACACGGCCTGCTGCCCGCCGGCGCCCTCGCCGACCCCGACAAGCTCCTGGACATCGGCACCGCGCCGATCCTCAACGTGCACGTCGTCTACGACCGCAAGGTGCTCAAGGCGCCGTTCTTCGCGGCCCTCGGCTCCCCGGTCCAGTGGGTCTTCGACCGCACCGACTCGTCCGGACTCCCCGACGGCGGCCAGTACCTGGCCCTGTCCCAGTCCGTCGCCCACGAGGACATCGACGAACCCGTCTCGGTCCTGCGCTCGAAATACCTCCCCGAACTTGAACGGCTGCTGCCCGCAGCGCGCGGCGCCAAGGTACGGGACTTCTTCGTCACCCGGGAGCGCACCGCGACCTTCGCCCCCACCCCCGGCGTCGGGCGCCTGCGGCCCGGCGCGCGCACCGACACGCCGGGGCTCTACCTCGCCGGTGCATGGACCGCGACCGGTTGGCCCGCGACCATGGAGAGCGCCGTCCGCAGCGGACTGAGCGCGGCTCATGCCGCACTCACCCTGCTGGGCCGCCACCGCGAACACCCCTTGCAGGAGGCGGCATGACCACGACCGGCACCACCGTGGCCGACAGCACCGGCCACACAGCAGCAGGCAGCACCGCGACACGCGGCACCGCAGCACGCACCGCAGTACGTACAGGAACCAGAGGAGAGCCAGTGAATCCGGGGAATCCGGCCGTCGAGAACACGGACGCCAGTACGGGCCCGGCCGGCGGGGAGAAGGCGGACACGCTCGCCCTCCTCGAGCGCGGCCGCACGCTCTCGACGCCCGTGCTCCGCGCCGCCGTGGACCGGCTCGCCGCGCCCATGGACACCGTCGCCGCCTACCACTTCGGCTGGATCGACGCACTGGGCAACCCCGCGGACGGCGACGGCGGCAAGGCCGTCCGCCCCGCCCTCGCGCTGCTCTCCGCCGAAGCCGCGGGCGCCGCGCCCGAGGTGGGCATCCCGGGGGCCGTCGCGGTCGAGCTCGTGCACAACTTCTCGCTGCTCCACGACGACCTGATGGACGGCGACGAGCAGCGCCGCCACCGCGACACGGTGTGGAAGGTCCACGGCCCGGCCCTCGCGATCCTCGTCGGCGACGCGCTGTTCGCCCTCGCCAACGAGGTGCTCCTGGAACTCGGGACCGTCGAGGCCGGCCGGGCCGCCCGCCGGCTGACCACCGCCAGCCGCAAGCTCATCGACGGCCAGGCGCAGGACATCTCCTACGAACACCGCGAGCGCGTCAGCGTCGAGGAATGCCTGGAGATGGAGGGCAACAAGACCGGCGCCCTGCTCGCCTGTGCGGTCTCCATCGGCGCCGTCCTCGGCGGCGCGGACGACCGCACGGCCGACAAACTGGAGGAGTACGGCTACCACCTCGGCCTCGCCTTCCAGGCCGTCGACGACCTCCTCGGCATCTGGGGCGACCCGGAGTCCACCGGCAAGCAGACCTGGAGCGACCTGCGCCAGCGCAAGAAGTCGCTGCCCGTCGTCGCCGCCCTCGCGGCCGGCGGACCGGCCTGCGAGGAACTGGCCGAACTGCTCGCGGCCGACGCCAAGAGCAACGACTTCGAGAACTTCTCCGAGGAGGAGTTCGCGGCCCGCGCCGCCCTCATCGAGGCCGCCGGCGGCCGCCAGTGGACCGCCGACGAAGCACGCCGCCAGCACGCCGTGGCGATCAAGGCCCTCGACGACGTGGACATGGACCAGCGGGTGCGTGACCAGCTGGTGGCCCTCGCCGACTTCGTCGTCGTGCGCAAGAGGTGACCGCCACCCGTTCGCAGATATGAATCGCGAGTCGCCGGCCGGTACTGCCAGACAGTAGTACCGGCCGACGGCGAACCCCAGGACAGCAGAGGACACTGCACGCATAGGGGAAGCCATGACAGCGACGACCGACGGCGGAGCCGATGCGCGCGGCACCGACCCGGACGACGGCGCGGCCCAGGGGCCGCCCGGCGTCCACGAAGCCACCGCACGCGCCGTGCGCGACCTGCTCGCCCGGCAGGACGAGGCCGGCTGGTGGAAGGGCGACCTGGAGACCAACGTCACCATGGACGCGGAGGACCTGCTGCTCAGGCAGTTCCTCGGGATCCGGGACGAGGCCACCACCCGGGCCGCGGGCCTGTTCATCCGCGGGGAGCAGCAGGACGACGGCACCTGGGCCACCTTCCACGGCGGCCCCCCCGACCTGTCCGCCACCATCGAGGCCTACCTGGCCCTGCGCCTGGCCGGGGACGCGCCCGACGCCCCGCACATGGCCCGCGCCTCCGCGTGGATCCGGGCCCACGGGGGGATCGCCGCCGCCCGCGTCTTCACCCGCATCTGGCTGGCACTGTTCGGCTGGTGGAGCTGGGACCATCTGCCCGAACTCCCGCCCGAGCTGGTCTTCCTGCCGCCCTGGGTGCCGCTGAACATCTACGACTTCGGCTGCTGGGCCCGCCAGACCATCGTCCCGCTCACCGTGGTCTCCGCCCTGCGCCCGGTCCGTCCCGCCCCCTTCGCGCTGGACGAACTCCATGCCGACGCGCGCAACCCGTACCCGGCCAAGCGGCTGGACCCGGTCACCAGTTGGGGCGGCGTCTTCCAGCGGATGGACAAGGCCCTGCACGTCTACCGCCGGTTCGCCCCGCGCGCGCTGCGCAAGGCGGCGATGGCGAGCGCCGGCCGCTGGATCGTGGAGCGGCAGGAGAACGACGGCTGCTGGGGCGGGATCCAGCCACCCGCCGTGTACTCCGTCATCGCCCTGCACCTGCTCGGCTACGACCTCCAACACCCGGTGATGCGGGCCGGACTGGAGTCCCTGGACCGGTTCGCCGTCTGGCGCGCCGACGGCGCCCGCATGATCGAGGCCTGCCAGTCCCCGGTGTGGGACACCTGCCTGGCCGCCATCGCGCTGGCCGACGCGGGGCTGCGCCCCGACCACCCGGCGCTGGTCAAGGCGGCCGACTGGATGCTCGGCGAGGAGATCGTCCGCACCGGCGACTGGGCCGTGCGCAGGCCCGGACTGGCCCCGGGGGGCTGGGCGTTCGAGTTCCACAACGACAACTACCCCGACATCGACGACACCGCCGAGGTCGTCCTCGCCCTGCGCCGCGTCAAACACCCCGATCCGGCACGCGTCGAGGGGGCCATCGCCCGCGGGGTGTCCTGGAACCTCGGGATGCAGTCGAAGAACGGCGCCTGGGGCGCCTTCGACGCCGACAACACCAGCCCCCTCCCCAACCGGCTCCCCTTCTGCGACTTCGGCGAGGTCATCGACCCGCCCTCGGCCGACGTCACCGCCCACGTCGTGGAGATGCTCGCCGTCGAGGGCAGGGCGGGCGACGCGCGCACCCGGCGCGGGATCGCCTGGCTGCTCGCCGAACAGGACCCGAACGGCGGATGGTTCGGCCGCTGGGGCACCAACTACATCTACGGGACCGGCTCGGTGGTCCCGGCCCTGACGGCCGCCGGCTTCGCCCGTTCGCACCCCGCGATCCGGCGGGCCGTGGGCTGGCTGGAATCCGTACAGAACGAGGACGGCGGGTGGGGAGAGGACCAGCGTTCCTACAAGGACCGGTCCTGGGCCGGGAAGGGCGCCTCCACCGCCTCGCAGACGGCGTGGGCCCTGATGGCCCTGCTGTCGGCGGGGGAACGCGAGAGCGGCGCCGTCCGGAGGGGGATCGCCTACCTGGTCGAGACCCAGTGCGGCGACGGCACCTGGGACGAGCCGTACTTCACGGGGACCGGCTTCCCCTGGGACTTCTCCATCAACTACCACCTCTACCGACAGGTGTTCCCGCTCACCGCCCTCGGCCGCTACCTGTACGGAGAACCGTTCGGCCCCGAAGGCCGGTACGCGGACCCGGCCGCGTTCTCGGCCGCCGAGGAGGCCTGATGGGCCCGGACCCCGGCCCCGGCCCAGGCACCGGGCCCGGCTCCCCGGCCGGGCCCGGACCCGGCCGCCCCGCGCCGCTGTTGATCGCCTGCGCCCTGCGCATCGAGCGGGCGGCCCTGCGCAGCGGCCGCGGGTCGGGCGCGCCCGAGCGGTACGAGGTCCTGCGCACCGGGATGGGCCCGCGTGCGGCCGACCGCGCCGTCGCCCGGGCCCTGGACGCACCAGGACTGCGCGGGGCCGCGGTGCTCGCCACCGGATTCTGCGCCGGGCTGCTGCCCGGCATGAGCCCCGGCGACCTGATCGTCGCCGAGGAGACCCGGGACCCGCGCGGCACGGTCGCCTGCGCCGGTACCGCTCTGCTCGCCGAGGCACTGGCCCGGGCCGTCCCCGGCCGGACGGTCCACCTCGGTGCGCTGACCGGCTCCGACCACGTCGTCCGGGGCCAGGAGCGCGCGCAGCTGCGTGCCACCGGCGCCATCGGGGTCGACATGGAATCCGCGGCCACCTTGTGGACCGCGACCGGGGAGGGGACCGTGACGGACGGCGCGGACGGCGAGAACCGTCCTGTTGCGGCCGTCCGGGTGATCGTGGACGCTCCGGAGCATGAGCTCGTCCGTATCGGCACTGTCCGGGGGGGAATATCGGCCTTTCGCGTACTGCGCGCCGTACTGCCCGCGTTTTATGACTGGCACCGTTCTTTGCTGCTCCCCAGGAGGTGAGCCAGATGGCAATGCCACTGCGACAGACCATCAGGGTCGGGACCTATCTGCTCGAACAGAAGCTCCGCAAGCGTGAGAAGTTCCCGCTGATCGTCGAGCTGGAACCGCTCTACGCGTGCAACCTCGCGTGTGAGGGCTGCGGGAAGATCCAGCACCCGGCCGGGGTGCTCAAGCAGCGCATGCCCGTGGCCCAGGCCGTCGGCGCCGTGCTGGAATCCGGTGCGCCGATGGTGTCCATCGCCGGCGGCGAGCCCCTGATGCACCCCCAGATCGACGAGATCGTGCGCCAGCTGGTGGCGAAGCGGAAATACGTCTTCCTCTGCACCAATGCGCTGCTGCTGCGCAAGAAGATCGAGAAGTTCACCCCTTCCCCCTACTTCGCCTTCGCCGTGCACATCGACGGACTGCGCGAGCGCCACGACGAGTCGGTGGCGAAGGAAGGCGTCTTCGACGAGGCGGTCGCGGCCATCAAGGAGGCGAAGAAGCGCGGTTTCCGCGTGACCACCAACTCCACGTT
Organism: Streptomyces sp. NPDC006544; assembly: GCF_040611715.1. Classification (NCBI taxonomy): domain Bacteria; kingdom Bacillati; phylum Actinomycetota; class Actinomycetes; order Kitasatosporales; family Streptomycetaceae; genus Streptomyces; species Streptomyces sp. NPDC006544. The sequence continues at coordinate 42,893 of NZ_JBEXOV010000056.1, forward strand.
CTTCAACACGGACACGCCCCAGACCGTCATCGAGGTCCTGAACTACCTCAATGACGACCTGCGGGTCGACGAGATGATGATCTCGCCCGCCTATGCCTATGAGAAGGCCCCTGACCAGGAGCACTTCCTGGGCGTCGAGCAGACTCGGGAACTCTTCAAGAAGGCCTTCGCGGGCGGCAACCGGCGCCGCTGGCGGCTCAACCACTCGCCCCTCTTCCTGGACTTCCTCGAAGGCAAGGCCGATTTCCCCTGCACCGCGTGGGCCATTCCGAATTACTCGCTCTTCGGCTGGCAGCGCCCCTGCTATCTGATGAGCGACGGATACGTGCCCTCGTACCGGGAACTGGTCGAGGAAACCGACTGGAGCAAGTACGGCCGCGGAAAGGACCCGCGCTGCGCGAACTGCATGGCGCACTGCGGGTACGAGCCCACCGCCGTCCTCGCCACCATGGGGTCGCTCAAGGAGACCCTGCGGGCGGCCCGCGACACCGTGCGCGGGAACCGGGGCGCGTCGGCATGAGCGGGGCTCACGCCGGGGAGGGCGGCCGGGGAGGACGGGCCGGGGGGTTCGACCTCGGCGCCCTGCTGGCCGAGCGCGGCGCCGAACGGTACGAGCTGCATGCCCGTCACCTCAACCACCAGCTGCCGCGGATGCTGCACACCATCGGCTTCGACAAGGTCTACGAGCGGGCCGAGGGCGCCCACTTCTGGGACGCCGAGGGCAACGACTACCTCGACATGCTGGCCGGGTTCGGGGTGATGGGGCTCGGCCGGCACCACCCGGTGGTCAGGCGGGCCCTGCACGACGTCCTGGACGCGCAGCTCGCCGACCTCACGCGCTTCGACTGCCAGCCGCTGCCCGGACTGCTCGCGGAGAAGCTGCTCTCCTACAGCCCGCACCTGGAGCGGGTCTTCTTCGGCAACAGCGGCACGGAGGCGGTGGAGACGGCCCTGAAGTTCGCCCGCTACGCCACCGGGCGGCCCAGGATCCTCTACTGCGACCACGCCTTCCACGGCCTGACCACCGGCTCCCTCTCGGTGAACGGCGAGGGCGGCTTCCGGGACGGCTTCGCGCCGCTGCTGCCCGACACGAAGATCGCGCTCGGCGACCTCGTCGCGCTGGAGCGGGAGCTGCGGAAGGGGGACGTGGCGGCCTTCGTCGTCGAACCGGTCCAGGGCAAGGGGGTGCTCGCCGCGCCCCCCGGCTTCCTGCTCGCCGCTCAGGAGCTGCTCCACCGGCACAAGGCGCTGCTGATCGCGGACGAGGTGCAGACCGGCCTCGGCCGCACCGGGGAGTTCTACGCCTACCAGCACGAGGCCGGTGTGGAGCCGGACCTGGTGTGCGTGGCCAAGGCCCTCAGCGGCGGCTACGTGCCCGTCGGCGCGACCCTAGGAAAGGACTGGATCTTCAGGAAGGTCTACTCCTCCATGGACCGGGTCCTCGTGCACTCCGCCAGCTTCGGTTCCAACGCCCAGGCGATGGCGGCCGGGCTCGCGGTCCTCTCCGTCATGGAGGACGAACAGCTGGTGGCCCGCGCCCGCGCCATGGGCGATCTGCTGCGCGGCCGGCTCGCCGCGCTCGTGGACAGGTACGAACTGCTCCACGAGGTACGGGGACGCGGGCTGATGATCGGCATCGAGTTCGGCCGGCCGTCCTCGCTGGGGCTGCGCAGCCGGTGGACCATGCTGCAGGCGGCCCGCAAGGGACTGTTCGCGCAGATGGTCGTGGTGCCGCTGCTGCAGAAGCACCGGATCCTCACGCAGGTGTCGGGGGACCACCTGGAGGTGATCAAGCTGATTCCGCCGCTGGTCGTGGACGAGGCGGACGTGGACCGGTTCGTCGGGGCCTTCCGCGAGGTCATGGACGAGGCGCACGGCGGCGGCGCGCTGATGTGGGACTTCGGCAGGACGCTGGTGCGGCAGGCCGTCGCGAACCGCTGACGCGGCGCGCGGTGCGACGGCCCGCCGCACACCGGCGGGGCGTCGGTCAGTCCAGCAGCCGGCCGCGCAGCCGGTCGAGGGTCTCGGGCGCGAGTCCGAGACCCTCGCCGAGGTAGCGCTCCACCCCGCCCCACTCCTCGTCCATGGTCTCGAAGGCCGCCGTCAGGTACTCGGCGCGGGCGTCGAAGAGCGGGGCGAGCAGCTCCATCACCTCGGGGGTACGGGCTTCGGCGGCGTTCCCGCTCCGGCGGACCCGGTAGCGGTTGTGCGCGGCGTTCGACTCCAGGTAGTCCGCGACGATCGCGTCCCGCTCCACGCCCAGCGCGAGCAGGGTGACGGCGACCGACAGGCCGGCCCGGTCCTTGCCGGCCGCGCAGTGCATGAGGGCGGGGACGCTGTCCTCGGCGAGGGCGTGGACGACCCGGCTGTGCTCGGCGGTACGGGTCCTGATGATCCCGCGGTACGAGTGGGACATCCGCGCGGCGGCCTTGCCGTCACCCAGGACCTCGTGCAGCTGGGCGAGTTCCCCGTCGCGGACCATCGTCCAGAACTCCCGCCCGTCGGCCGGGTCCGACAGCGGGATGTTGACGTTCCGCACGCCGGGAAGATCCACGTCCGCGCCCTCCAGCGCGTGGTCGGCGTCGTTGCGGAAGTCGAACACGGTGTGCAGCCCGAGCGAGCCGAGGAACTCCGCATCGCTTTCGGTGGCATGTGCGAGATGTCCGCTTCGGAACAGTAGTCCCGACTTGACCCTTCGACCGTCCGTGGTCGGCAGCCCGCCCACGTCGCGGAAGTTGCGCACTCCGGACAGCGCCGGCTCCGTTCGCGGGGGGTGGGGTATCTGCTGGGTCACAGGGGCTCCTCCGTGTCGTCGTCGAGAGTGTCCGAATTGCTCCACTTGGGAACAACTTGCCATAGCGACAGGCGAGATCGGACACCTCCCCGTGAGCCAGATCATACGGTGACGGTGAGTGCCTGATCACGAATGCCGAATTGCCCATCCGGGACGGTTGTTGAAGGAGGGGAATGGACGGAGGGTGACCGGAATTCCGGCGGGCCGTCACCTTCAAGATTTTGTTGGGGAATTCATGACTTGTTCTGTCCGGCCGCACTCGATTACGTTCGCGATCGATCCGGACGGACCGCCTAATCCTGCCGCCGACCGGAAACCGCACTCGACTCATCACGCGCGGGGCAGGAGCGGGGGAACCAGGTAAGCCGCTGTTCCGGATCCTCTTCGGGATCTTCTTAAAGGGACAGCTCGGGGTTAAGTCGTACAGGTGTCCTTGATCGGCACCCGGCATGGCCGGACATCTCCCGTCCGAACCCGACAGCTCACCTCGCAGGCGTCGGAGAGGAATGCGCCATGCCTGCAACGGGTAAGCACCGCCGTCCCAAGTCCCGCTCGATATCCCGCGGTCTCGCCGTCGCCGGCACCGGTGGCGCGGCCCTCGCGCTCCCGCTGCTCGGGGCCACCGGCGCCCACGCGGCCGGCGCCCAGAGCGCGGCGCCCGCCGCCGCGCAGGTCCGTACGCCGCAGGCCGCACACGTCCCGGCCGCTTTCCAAGCCGCTCCGGCCGCGGCGCAGTCGGCCGTGCGGGCCGCTCCGGCCGTCTACACGGTCGTGCCGGGGGACTGTCTCTCCAAGATCGCCCAGCGGCAGCACCTCAGCGGCGGCTGGGAGCGGCTCTACGAGGGCAACCGCCAGGCGGTGGGCTCCGATCCCTCGCTGATCCACCCGGGCCTCAAGCTGACGCTGGGCGCGAAGGGTGCGGCCCCGGCCGCCGAGGCCGCGCCGGCCGAGACGCCGAAGCCGGCCGAAAAGTCCGCTTCCTCCGCCTCTGATGACTCTGACGCCTCCCAGGCCTCGGCTCCCGGCGAGTCCTCGGACGACTCCGACGAGGCCTTCTCCGACGAGGGCTCCTCCGACGAGGGCTCGCTCTCCGGCGAGGGCGCGTCCGACGGCTCCTCGCCGGAGGCCGCCGCCGAGGCTCCGGCCGCCCCCGCGCCCAAGGCCCCCGCCCCGCAGCAGGCCGCCCCCGCATCCACCGGCTTCGTCGCTCCGGTCGGCGGCGGCGTGTCCACCTCGTACCGGACCCCCGGCGCCATGTGGTCCAGCGGTTACCACACGGGCGTCGACTTCATCGCGAGCTCCGGCACCACCGTCAGGGCCGTCGGCGCGGGCACCGTCGTGTCCGCCGGATGGGGCGGCGCGTACGGCAACGAGGTGGTCATCCGGCACGCCGACGGCAAGTACAGCCAGTACGGCCACCTCTCCCAGCTGTCGGTCTCGACCGGCCAGAGCGTCACCGGCGGGCAGACCATCGGCCTCTCCGGCGCGACCGGCAACGTGACCGGCCCGCACCTCCACTTCGAGATCCGTACGGGTCCCTCCTACGGCTCGGACATCGACCCGCTGGCCTACCTTCGCTCGAAGGGCGTCAGCATCTGAATCCGGTGAACCGGAGGCCCCGCGGTGGTGCGGCCGCCGCGGGGCCGGGCAGGGCGCGGGGCCGGGCCCGAGGGGGGCCCGGCCCCGCGTGCCCCTATTCCTCGCGCGACGGTGGTGAAGATCACAGTCTGTCAACCCGTGGCTACGGTCGCGTAGGTCGCGCCCCGGGGTGAAGGATGTGGTCCCGTGGCAGCGACGACTTCGACACTCAAGACCATCGGCTCGTACGCGGCGATCGGGGACAGCTTCACCGAGGGCGTGGGGGACCCGGGACCCGGGGAAACGTTTCTCGGCTGGGCGGACCGGCTGGCCGTGCTCCTCGCCGACCAGCGCGACGAGCACGACTTCCGGTACGCGAACCTGGCCGTACGCGGCCGCCTCCTCGACCAGATCGTGGCCGAGCAGGTGCCCCGCGCCAAGGCGCTCGCGCCGGACCTGGTGACCTTCTGCGCGGGCGGCAACGACATCATCCGGCCCGGCAGCGACCCGGACGACGTGGCCGAACGGTACGAGGCGGCCGTGCGCGACCTCGCCGGATCGGTCGGCCGGGTCGTGATCACCACCGGCTTCGACACGCGGGACGTGCCGGTCCTCAAACACATCCGGGGCAAGATCGCGACGTTCAGCGCGCACGTCCACTCCATCGCCGACCGCTACGACTGCCCCGTGCTCGACCTCTGGTCGCTGAAGTCCGTCCAGGACCGGCGGGCCTGGGACGCCGACCGGCTGCACCTCTCGCCCGAGGGCCACACGCGGGTCGCCCTGCGCGCCGCCCAGGTGCTCGGCATGGCCACGCCGGCCGACCCCGAGCAGCCGTGGCCGCCGATGCGCCCGCGCGGCTCGGTGGACACGACCCGGGACAACATCCAGTGGGCGCGCGACCACCTGGTGCCGTGGATCGGACGGCGGCTGCGCGGGGAGTCCTCCGGGGACCACGTGGCGGCCAAGCGGCCGGACCTGCTGCCGCTGTAGGGGGCCCGCGCGGGGCGCGCGGCGGCCGGGCGCCCCGCGGGCCGGGGCGCGCGTTCCGGCGCGGGCAATGGAATCCTTGGGGGGTGCCGTGCGTTGCCAAGATGTGAACCACCAGAACGTCCTGCCCGAATCCTCCCAGGAGGCGCTTTGACCGGCTCCCGTCCCCTGCGTCCCCGGCTGCGCGCCCTGAGGCCCGAAGCCTTCGGCGCGGACCCGTCCGGTGCCCGGCTGGACCGGATCCGGCGCTCGCCGAACTTCGCCGACGGCGTGTTCCAGAACCCGGTCGGGGCCCGTACCAGGCCGTCCGGCTCGATGGCGGAGTTCGCCAAGATCTACTTCCACAAGGAGCAGCGGCTCCGGCGCAACCCCGGCGCCCCCATCCCGGTGTACCCGACGACGCTCGCCGAGCTGGCGAAGCCGCCGGCCACCGGGCTTCGGCTGACCTGGATGGGGCACTCCTCCGTGCTCGCGGAGATCGACGGGCGCAGGGTGCTGTTCGACCCGGTCTGGGGCGAGCGGTGCTCCCCCTTTCCCTTCGCCGGGCCCAAGCGGCTGCACCCGGTGCCGGTACCGCTGGCCTCGCTCGGTGACGTGGACGTCGTGGTGATCTCCCACGACCACTACGACCACCTCGACCTGCCGACCATCAAGGCGCTCGCCGGCACGGACACGGTCTTCGCCGTCCCGCTCGGCGTCGGCGCGCACCTGGAGCGCTGGGGCGTCCCGGCGGACCGGCTGCGCGAGCTCGACTGGAACGAGACGACCAAGATCGCCGGTCTCTCCCTCACGGCCACCCCGGCCCGCCACTTCTGCGGGCGCGGCCTGCGCAACCAGCAGTTCACCCTGTGGGCGTCCTGGGTCGTCGCGGGCGACGGGCACCGGGTCTTCCACAGCGGTGACACGGGCTACTTCCCGGGGTTCGAGGAGATCGGCGCCGAGCACGGGCCGTTCGACGCCACGATGATCCAGATCGGCGCCTACTCCGAGTACTGGCCGGACATCCACATGACCCCGGAGGAGGGCATGCGCGCCCACCTCGACCTCCAGGGCGGGATTCCGCACGGCACGATGCTGCCGATCCACTGGGGCACGTTCAACCTGGCTCCCCACCCGTGGGACGAGCCGGGCGAGGGCACCGTGGCCGCCGCCGAGAAGACCGGGTCGGCCGTCGCGCTCCCCGTCCCCGGGCAGCCCTTCGAGCCGGGCGCGGCCGACGCCCCCTCCGCGCCGTGGTGGCGGCCCTTCGTGCTCGCGCCTCCGTCGGCCGGCCCGGTCGACGGGCCGTCGGCCGTACCGCCGCTGGAGGCGGGCGGAGCCTCGGCGGCAGCGGCGCGGGTCGGTGCCGCG
>NZ_JBEXOV010000057.1:0-49429 GCF_040611715.1 Streptomyces sp. NPDC006544
GCGGGCCGCGGGGCGTCGCCCCCACGGCCGCGACCGGCGTCCGGCGGCCGGGACCCCGTGGTGAGCGGGCCGCGACCACGGAACCCGCCCCGGACGGGGAACCGGGAAGCTCCGGACACCCCCTACCCACGGGTAGACCCATCTGGCAGGCTGCCGCCCATGAACTCCCCAGCCGCCGACCGGGCCCGATACGACCGGGCCACCGCGCACCTCGACGCCCCGCTCGCCCTCGTGGATCTCGACGCGTTCGACGCCAACGCCGACGATCTCGTGCGGCGCGCCGGCGGGAAGCCGGTCCGGGTGGCCAGCAAGTCCGTCCGGTGTCGCGTGCTGCTCGAACGGGTCCTCGCCCGGCCCGGGTTCGCCGGGATCATGTCGTACACCCTCGGCGAGTCGATCTGGCTGGCCCGCTCCGGTTTCGAGGACGTGCTGCTCGCCTACCCGTCGGCCGACCGGGCCGGCTTCGCCGAGCTGGCCGGCGACCCGAAGCTGGCCGGCGCGGTGACCGTGATGGTCGACGACGTCGCGCAGCTGGAGCTGATCGACCGGGCCCGTGACGGGGGCGCCCAGGAGATCCGGATCTGCCTGGAACTGGACACCGCCCTGCACCTCTTCGGCGGGAAGGTCCGCGTCGGCGCCCGCCGCTCCCCGCTGCGCGAGCCGGCCGAGCTGGCCGAGCTGGCCCGTGCGGTGGCCTCCCGGCCGGGCTTCCGCGTCGTCGGACTGATGGGCTACGAGGGTCATGTGGCCGGGGTCGGCGACTCGCTCGCCGGGCGTCCGCTGAGGTCGCGGGTGATCCGGCTGATGCAGGGCGCGGCCCGCAAGGAGCTGGCCGCCCGCCGGGCCGAGGCCGTACGGGCCGTGCGCGCGGTGGTGCCGGATCTGGAGTTCGTCAACGGCGGTGGCACCGGCAGCGTCCAGCAGACGGCCGCCGAGGACGCGGTCACGGAGATCGCCGCCGGTTCGGGGCTGTACGTGCCGCGGCTCTTCGACAACTACACCTCGTTCAGCGGCCGTCCCGCTGCGCTGTTCGCCCAGCCGGTGGTGCGCCGGCCCGGTGTCGGGGTGGTCACGGTGCTCGGCGGCGGGTATCCGGCCTCCGGCGCGCCCGGCCCGGACCGGCTGCCGGTTCCGTACCTCCCCCAGGGCCTGCGCTACGACCCGCAGGAGGGGGCCGGCGAGGTGCAGACCCCGCTGCTCGGCAGCCCGGCCGACGATCTGCTGATCGGCGACCGGGTCTGGTTCCGGCACGCGAAGGCCGGCGAACTGTGCGAGCGCTTCGACGAGTTGCACCTCGTCGAGGGCGACCGGGTGACGGCCACCGCCCCGACCTACCGGGGCGAGGGCCGCACCTTCCTCTGAGGGGTGGCGGGGGTTACTGGACCAGCGGGGGTTACTGGAACACGGAGTCCGTCTGGTCGGGGATGACGCTGGTGTCACCCCGCAGGACGGGCCCCGGGGTGCCGTCGCGGCCGGTGAAGCCGGTGGTCGCGCACGGGTACGGAGCGGCCTTCTGCTTCTTCGGCTGGATGAACATCGGGTTCACCATCCACTTGCCGTCGCTGTCGTCGTAGGCGCGGCACATCAGCTCGTTCTTGTTGCGGTTGACGACGAGCCGCAGGGCGGTCGCGTCCCGCAGGAAGGTGACGTCGGTGTCGGAGTCGCCCGCGGCGAACACCTGGCGGCGGGCGGCCGGCTGGATCTTCTCGGCCGCGGCGCCGCGGACCCCGAAGACCTCCTTGTTGATCCAGCAGCGCTTGCCGTCGATGTACGTGATCATCGTGTCGGCGCCGTCCTGGACGGATCCGCAGCCCTGGAGGTGGGGGGTGAGGACGCCGCCCCGCGTGGTGGTGTTGCGGATGCCGATGACGTGCGACGCGTCGATGCCCACGCCCTGGGCCCACACCTCGACGACCGGCTGCGGCGAGGCCGAGCTGATCCAGACGTCGAAGCCGGCCTTCTGCAGGTTTTTGACGAGGTCCTTCTGCTGGTCGTAGTAGCGCACCCAGCCGGTGGCGGTCGCGCTGCCGACCTGCTGCTCGGCGTCGACGGGCGCGGCCAGGTTCTCGGCCTTCGCGGCGGCCGCGAAGGCGCGGATCTCGCGGGCGGTCCAGCCCTGCATGAGCTGCGGCAGCCAGGCGTAGGCGGGCTCGATCGTCCGGTGGTCCCAGCCGGCGAAGGCGGGGGCGGCCGCGCGGGTCGCGCCGGTGCCGTAGACGGCGTTCAGCTCGTCGGCGCAGCCGATGCCCTCGGGGGTGCCGGTGGGCAGCGGGGCGCCCGGCTTCGCGAGGGCGCCGCAGGCGTCGGCCAGGGCCCTGGCCGCGGCCGGGGTCAGGTAGCGGCTGGTGGTGGTCCAGTCGCCGCCGGACGGCTGGCGGATCTTGCCGTTGCGCAGCAGCCAGAACATCTGTGCGTCGCCCACGTCGTTCTTGACGACGGTGTTGTCCCAGTCGAAGACGGCGACGGGCTTGCTGCGGCTGGGCCGGTACGGGTTGCACGTGCCGTAGGTGTCGATGAGCTGCTGGAGGCGGGCCTGGTTGTCGCCGTACCAGCCGCCGGCGAGCTTCGCGGTGGTGCAGTGGGCGCCCGGGCGGGCCGCCTGGGCGGCGGGAGCGGCGGCCACGAGGGTTCCGGCGGCCATCGCCACGGCGGCGGCGACGGCCGGGAGCCGCCGAACGGAGGGGGATCGGGTCACTGGGGTGAACTCTCCTGATTCTTCTGCAAGATCGTCCGGGACGGTAGAGCACGACAGCCGGGCGTCGTGCGACGCCCGGCTGTCGTGGAGGTGCAGTACGGGTGAACCCTTGGCTTCGGGTCGTTGCGCGGCCTACAGGGGGGTGACGTACGCCCCGGAGATGCCGCCGTCGACCAGGAAGTCGGTGGCGTTGATGAAGGAGGAGTCGTCGCTGGCGAGGAAGGCGACGGCGGCGGCGATCTCGGTGGGCTCGGCGAACCGGCCCAGCGGGATGTGCACGAGCCGGCGGGCGGCGCGCTCCGGGTCCTTGGCGAAGAGCTCCTGCAGGAGCGGGGTGTTGACGGGGCCCGGGCACAGCGCGTTGACGCGGATGCCCTCCCGGGCGAACTGCACGCCGAGCTCGCGGGACATGGCGAGCACGCCGCCCTTGGAGGCGGTGTACGAGATCTGCGAGGTGGCGGCGCCCATGACGGCCACGAAGGAGGCGGTGTTGATGATGGAGCCGCGGCCCTGGCGCTGCATGTAGGGCAGGGCGGCCTTGCAGCACAGGTAGACGGAGGTGAGGTTGACGTCCTGGACCCGCTTCCAGGCTTCCAGGCCGGTGGTGAGGATCGAGTCGTCGTCCGGCGGCGAGATGCCGGCGTTGTTGAAGGCGATGTCCACGGAACCGTAGGTGTCGAAGGCCGTCCTGAAGAGGGCCTCGACCTCCTCCGGGCTGGTGACGTCGACCTTCACGAAGGTGCCGCCGACCTCTTCGGCCGCGGCCTTGCCGGCGGTCTCGTCGATGTCTCCGCAGACGATGTGGGCGCCTTCGGAGGCCAGGCGGCGGGCGGTGGCCAGGCCGATGCCGCTGCCGGCTCCGGTGATGACGGCGGTACGGCCGACCAGGCGGCGGCAGACGATCTCTGCGGCGGCCTCGGTGGACTCGGTGGACTCGGTGGACTCGGTGGACTCGGTGGACATGTTCTCAGGCCTCCGTGCTGATGAAGACGTTCTTGGTCTCGGTGAAAGCGGCGAGGGAGTCGGGTCCGAGCTCGCGGCCGAGCCCGGACTGCTTGTAGCCGCCGAAGGGGGTCCAGTAGCGGACGCTGCTGTGGGAGTTGACCGACAGGTTGCCCGCGGCGACGGCGCGCGAGACGCGCAGCGCGCGGCCCACGTCGCGGGTCCACAGGGAGCCGGCGAGGCCGTACTCGGTGGCGTTGGCCAGGCGCACGGCGTCCTCCTCGTCCTCGAAGGGCAGGACGACGGCGACGGGTCCGAACACCTCCTCGGCGGCCACGGGCGCGCCCGGGTCCACGCCGGTGACGAGGGTCGGCGGGTACCAGAAGCCGGGGCCCTCGGGGGCGGCGCCGCGGACGACCGTCAGGTCGTCGGTGACGTAGGACCGTACGCGGTCCAGTTGCACCCGGGAGATGAGCGGACCCATCTGCGTCTTCTCGTCGTCCGGGTCCCCGACGACCACGCTCTCGACCGCGGGGACGAGCAGTTCCATGAACCGGTCGTAGGCGGACCGCTGGACGAGGATCCGGGTGCGGGCGCAGCAGTCCTGCCCGGTGTTGTCGAGGAAGGACATCGGCGCGGCGGCCGCGGCGGCCTCCAGGTCGGCGTCGGCGAAGACGATGTTGGGGTTCTTGCCGCCGAGTTCGAGGGTGACCCGCTTCACCTGGCCGGCGCACGTGGCCATGATCTGCTTGCCGACCCGGGTGGAGCCCGTGAAGACGATCTTGGCCACGCCGGGGTGCCGGACGAGGGCGTCGCCCGCGACCTCCCCGCGGCCGGGCAGCACCTGGAGCAGGTGTGCGGGGAGCCCGGCCTCCAGGGCGAGTTCGGCCAGGCGCAGCGCCGTGAGCGGGGTGGTCTCGGCGGGCTTGAGGATGACCGCGTTGCCTGCGGCGAGCGCGGGGGCCAGGCCCCAGGCGGCGATCGGCATGGGGAAGTTCCACGGGGCGATCACGCCGATGACGCCGAGGGGTTCGAGGAAGGTGACGTCGATGCCCCCGGCGACGGGGATCTGGCGGCCGGAGAGCCGCTCGACTCCCCCGGCGGCGAAGTCGAGCACGTCGCGCACGTTGCCGGCTTCCCAGCGGGCGTTGCCGATGGTGTGGCCCGCCTCGCGGACCTCCAGCTGCGCCAGTTCCTCGATGTGCCCGTCGACCACGGCGGCGAACCGGCGCAGCAGTCGGGCGCGATCGGCGGGCGCGGCGGCCGCCCAGGTCCGCTGGGCCGCGGCGGCCCGTACGACGGCGGCGTCGACATCGTCCCGTGTGGCGGCCGGGACGATGGCGACGACTTCCTCGGTGGCCGGATTCAAGACTTCCAGCGCATCGGACACGTGGTGGCCTTTCAGACGTTCGGGTGCGGTGGGTGCGGTGGGTGCGGTATGCGGTGGGTGCGGTGACGCGGAGAGTGCGGCGCTGCCGGTCATCCGGTGCGCGGTGCGGTGCGGTGCGGTGATGCGGTCGCGGTTCTACAGGCGTTCGAAGGAGCGGCGCAGTTCCCAGTCGGTGACCGCGGAGTCGTACGCGTCCAGTTCCACGCGGGCCATGTTCCGGTAGTGGGCGACGACCTCGGGGCCGAAGGCGGCCTTCGCGATCTCGCTGTTCTCCCAGAGCTCGGCGGCCTCGCGCAAGGTCGTGGGGACGTGCGCGAAGTCGGCCGTGTAGGCGTTGCCGGCGCAGGGCTCGGGCAGTTCCAGCTGGTGCTCGATGCCGTAGAGGCCGGCCGCGACCAGGCCTGCCACGGCGAGGTGCGGGTTGACGTCGCCGCCGGGGAGCCGGTTCTCGAAGCGCATGGAGCGGCCGTGGCCGACGACGCGCAGGGCGCAGGTCCGGTTGTCCACGCCCCAGGCGACGGCGGTCGGCGCGAAGGATCCGGGCCGGAAACGCTTGTACGAGTTGATGTTGGGGGCGTAGAGAAGGGAGAAGTCGCGCAGCGCGGCGAGCTGGCCGGCCAGGAAGTGGCGCATCACGGGTGACATACCGCCGTGCGCGTGCGCGTCCGGGCCGTCCCCGGCCATCGCGCTGCGTCCGTCGGCGTCGGTGAGCGAGAGGTGGATGTGACAGGAGTTGCCCTCGCGCTCGTCGTACTTGGCCATGAAGGTGAGCGAGACCCCTTCCTGGGCCGCGATCTCCTTCGCCCCCGTCTTGTACAGGGCATGCTGGTCGCAGGTCTTCAGCGCCTCGTCGTAGCGGAAGACGATCTCGTGCTGGCCGAGGTTGCACTCGCCCTTGGCCGACTCCACGACCAGGCCGGCGGCCTGCATCTCGTTGCGGATGCGGCGCAGCAGGGGTTCGACGCGGCCGGTCCCGAGGACGGAGTAGTCGATGTTGTACTGGTTGGCGGGGGTCAGGCCTCGGTAGCCGGAGTCCCAGGCCTGCTCGTAGGTGTCCCGGAAGACCATGAACTCCAGCTCGGTGCCCACCATCGCGGTGTAGCCGAGTTCGGCGAGGCGCTCCAGCTGGCGGCGCAGGATCTGCCGGGGCGCGGCGACGACGGGCGAGCCGTCGTTCCAGGCGAGGTCGGCGAGGACGAAGGCGCTGCCCGGGTTCCACGGGATCCGGCGCAGGGTGGCGAGGTCGGGGTGCATGGCGAAGTCGCCGTAGCCCCGGTCCCAGGAGGACATCTCGTACCCGTCGACGGTGTTCATGTCCGTGTCGACGGCGAGGAGGTAGTTGCAGCCCTCGGTGCCGTGAGCGAGGACCTCGTCGAGGAAGAACGGTGCGGCGAACCGCTTGCCCTGGAGGCGCCCCTGCATGTCGGGGAAGGCCAGGACCACTGTGTCGATCTCACCGCTGGCCACGAGAGCGCGGAGCTCCTCGGGCGAAAGCGGCGGCTTGCGGTCTACCACGGGAATCTCTCCTTCGGTGAGCCGAGGGGGCCTAAGGTATTGAACAGAACCATTGCTTGGGAAGGGGAGGAGCCGAGATGACCGGTACGGCGAGCGAAGGGGACGCGATCACGCGGCTCAATCCGGTGCTGCGGCAGGTGCGGGCGGGCAACGGTTTCGAGGAGGCGCTGGAGCAGATCCTCCAGGTGGTCCGGCTCGGCCTGGTCCCGGGCGGGGAGCGGCTGCCGGCCGAGCGCGAGCTGGCCGAGCGGATGGGGATCAGCCGGGTGACGCTGCGCGAGGTGCTGAAGGTACTCCAGGACCAGGGCCTCGTGGAGGCCCGGCGCGGGCGGTACGGCGGAACGTTTGTACTGGCCCGCCCCGACACCCCGGCCGGGGGCGCCGAGGAGGAGCTGCGCCGGCGGGTCGCGGGCGTGGACATCGAGGACGCCCTGCGCTTCCGCGAGGTCCTGGAGGTGGGTGCGGCCGGCCTGTGCGCCTCCCAGGGGCTGTCGGAGCAGGACGGGGACCGGCTGCTCGGCGCGCTGGCCGCCACCCACGACGCCCCGCTGTCCGCATACCGCCGCCAGGACACGCTCTTCCACCTCACCCTGTGCGAGCTCGCCGGATCCGCCACGCTGACGGCCCAGTACGCGGCCGTCCGGGCCACCGTGAACGACCTGCTGGACTGCATCCCGCTCCTGGTGCGCAACCTCGAGCACTCGCAGCAGCAGCACAGCGCGATGGTGGAGGCGGTGCTGGAGCGGGACGCCGACGCGGCGCGCGAGGTGATGCGCGAGCACTGCTGCGGCACGGCGGCGCTGCTGCGGGGGTTCCTGGCCTGAGCGAGGCCGGCGGGGGGCCGGTGCGGCCGGAGGGGAGCAGGAGGGGGGCCGGGGTGGCCGGCGGGGCGCCGCGGCGGAGGGGCTGGAGGAGGGCCGCCCGGGCGTCCGGGAGCTTTTCGTAACCTCCGTTTAACGCACGGGTCTTGCGCCCGCCGCTCCGGAAGGGCAAAGGTACGCCCCACAACCATTGCCCTAGGCAGGAGCGCACATGGCCGACGACACCGGCGCACGGCTGGCAGCCGTGCCCGAACCCACCACGTCCCCCGAGAGCGGCGGCGACGGCTACCTGGAACGCCGTACCCTGCGCCGCGGCAGCGCCGGCTGGCTGCTGCTGACCGGTCTGGGCGTCGCGTACGTCGTGTCCGGCGACTTCTCCGGCTGGAACGTCGGCCTCGCCCAGGGCGGTTTCGGCGGCCTGGCCGTCGCCACCGTCCTGATGGGCGCGATGTACGCGTGCCTCGTCTTCTCCCTCGCCGAGCTGTCGGCGATCCTGCCCACCGCGGGCGGCGGCTACGGCTTCGCGCGCCGGGCCCTGGGGACCTGGGGCGGCTTCCTCACCGGCACCGCGATCCTGATCGAGTACATCCTCGCCCCCGCCGCCATCGCCATCTTCATCGGCGACTACGTCCAGTCCCTGAAGCTCTTCGGCCTCACCTCCGGCTGGCCGGTCTACCTCGCCTGCTTCGCGGTCTTCATCGGCATCCACCTGTGGGGCGTCGGCGAGGCCCTGAGCTTCTCCCTCGTCGTCACCGCCATCGCCGTGATCGCGCTGATCGTCTTCGCCGTCGGCGCGTTCACCCAGTTCGACGCCTCCCGCCTCGACGACATCGCCGTCGACACCACGGCCGCCGGCGCGAGTTCGTGGCTGCCGCTGGGCTTCCTCGGCATCTGGGCCGCCTTCCCCTTCGGCATGTGGTTCTTCCTGGGCGTCGAGGGCGTGCCGCTGGCCGCCGAGGAGGCCAAGGACCCGGTCCGCTCCGTGCCGCGCGCCCTGTCGATCTCCATGGGCATCCTGGTCCTGCTCGCGCTGGTCACCTTCCTCGCCTCGACCGGGGCGCGCGGAGCCGACGCCGTCAAGGACGCGGGCAACCCGCTGGTCGTCGCCCTCGAGGGCGACTCCGGGCTCTCCTGGCTCAAGACCTTCGTCAACTACGCGGGCCTCGCGGGCCTGGTGGCCTCCTTCTTCTCCCTCATCTACGCCGGCTCGCGCCAGTTGTTCGCCCTCTCGCGGGCCGGATACCTGCCGCGCTTCCTGTCCCTGACCTCGAAGCGCAAGGCCCCGTACCTCGGCCTGCTCATCCCCGGAGCCATCGGCTTCGCGCTGGCCGCCGCCACCGGGAACGGCCCGCGCATGCTGAACATGGCGGTGTTCGGAGCGACCATCTCGTACGCCCTGATGGCCCTTTCCCACATGGTGCTGCGGCGCCGCGAGCCGGGCCTGGAGCGCCCGTACCGCACCCCCGGCGGCGTCGCCACCTCCTCGGTGGCCTTCGTGCTCGCCCTCTCGGCCCTGGTCGCCACCTTCCTGGTGGACAAGGACGCGGCGTTCATCGCGCTGGCCGTGTACGCCGTCGCCCTCGCCTACTTCGCGTTCTACAGTCGGCACCACCTGGTGGCGTCCGCGCCGGAGGAGGAGTTCGCGGCGCTGGCCGCGGCCGAGGCCGAACTGTCCCGCGACTGACCACCCGAACCCCGTCCCCTGGAGGTAACCACCGTGCCCAGGCCGCTCATCGGCATCACCACCTACATCGAGGCCGTCACCCGCTACGGCGTGTGGAACGTCCCGACGGCCCTCGTCCCCACCGGGTACTACGAACTCGTCCAGGCCTCGGGCGGCACGGCCGTGCTGCTGCCGCCGGACGACCCGGAGGCGGCGGCGGAGGTGCTGAGCCGGCTGGACGGCCTGGTCGTCGCGGGCGGCCCCGACGTGGACCCGGTCCGCTACGGGGCCGCCCGGGACCCCCGTACGGGCGCGGCGGCGACACAGCGGGACGCCTGGGAGCTCGCGCTCATCGCCGCGGCGCTCGCCTCCCGGACGCCCGTGCTCGGGATCTGCCGGGGCATGCAGGCGCTGAACGTGGCCCTCGGCGGGACGCTGGTCCAGCACATCGACGGGCACTTCGAGACGGAGGGCGTCGTCGCCTGGCACCCGGTCCGCCCGGTCCCCGGCACCCTGTACGCGGCCCTGGTCCCCGAGGAGGCGCAGGTCCCGACCTACCACCACCAGGCCGTCGACCGCCTGGGCCGCGGCCTGGTCGCCTCGTCACACGCGGTGGACGGCACGGTGGAGTCGGTCGAACTCGCCGACCCCTCCCACTGGGTCCTGGGCGTCCAGTGGCACCCGGAGCGCGACGAGGACACCCGCGTGATGTCCGCCCTCGTCGCGGCGGCGACCACCGCGGCGCTCTGCACCACTCCCGCCTGACCGGCCGCCACCGGGCCCCCGGGCCCCGTCCGGCCCCCAGGGCCGCGGGCACCACCCTCCCGGAGCGCCCCCGCACCACGTACGCGGCCCCGCACATCACCACGGCCGCGGTCCGGCCCCTGGTGGAGCAGCTGCGCCGTGCGTGCCCCCGGGCCGTCGTCGCCGAGACCGAGTACCGCATGCGCCATTACGTCGACATCGAGCGGGGCATGTCCCCGGGCTGAGCGCGGCCCCTCAGGGCAGCCTGAGGCGGCCCGGGGCCCGTCGCCGCGGACGGCGGCGCCGCCCGGGGGTGCTGCGAAGAAGGCTCAGTGCCGCGTGAGCGACAACAGGTCCCGCGCCGGGCCCGCCGGACGGGAGCCCACGGGCCAGACCGCGCGCAGCGCCCGGTCGAGCGGGGTGTCGAGGACCGGGACGGACACGAGGCGGCGGGCCGCCAGTTCGTCCCCGACCGCCAGCTCCGACAACACGCACGGCCCGGCTCCGCTCAGCGCCGCGGCCTTCACCGCCGTGGTGGAGGCCAGTTCGAGCAGCGGCTCCGCCAGGCCGCCCATGCCGGCCAGAGCCGCGTCCAGGACCTGCCGGGTGCCCGAGCCCCGCTCCCGCAGGATCAGCGGCGTCCCCGCCAGCTCCGCGGCTTCCACTCCCCGCGACCGCCGGGCCCACGGGTGTCCCGGGGCCACCGCCACCACGAGGCGGTCCTGCGCGATCACCACCGCGTCGAGCCCCTCGGGCACGCTGAGGCCCTCGACGAAGCCGAGGTCGGCCTCGTGCGCGAGGACCCGCTCGGCGACGGTGGCCGAGTTCCCCGCGTGCAGCGACACCGCCGTGCCGGGGCGCTGCCCGCGCAGCGCGATGAGCCAGCCGGGCAGCAGGTACTCGGCGATGGTCATGCTGGCCGCGACCCGCAGCCGGGAGTCGCGACGGCCCCGTAGCGCCTGCGCGCCCGCGTCGAACGCCTCGGCCGCCTCCACCACCCGGCGCGCCCAGTCCGTGACCAGGGCGCCCTCCCGGGTCAGCGTCGAGCCCCGCGGGGACCGGTCCACGAGGGCCACGCCGAGCCGGGTCTCCATCGCCCGGATCCGGCTGCTGGCGGCGGGCTGGGTGATCCCGAGCCGCCGGGCGGCCCCGCTCAGGCTCCCCACCCGGGCGACGGCGAGCAGCAGCTCCATGGCGCCCAGGTCCGGAACCCTGTGCGCCAGCGGTACCTGCGGTTCAGCCCAGTCCTCGATGCCCATAACTTCAGTTTATGCCCTCATAGGAACAAGGCCTCTGCCGTCCGGGACGGCCCGACGGGACGCTGGACCCATGGCCACCACCCTCGTACGCCCCCGTCCCACCACCCCCGGGACCCTGCGGATCCACAAGGTCCCCTCGCTGCGCCACCTCGGCCCCAACTGGTACGCCTCGGTCATGGGCACGGCGATCATCGCCAATGCCGGCGCCGCCCTCCCCTACCAGGTCCCGGGCCAGCGCGTGGCCTGCCAGATCTTCTGGGTCCTGTCCGCCGCCGCCCTCGCCGTGCTGCTGACCGCCCGCGCCGGCCACTGGATCCACCACCGTGACCAGGCCCGGGCCCACCTGCTCGACCCGGCCGTGGCCCCGTTCTACGGCTGTCTCGCGATGGCCCTGCTGGCCGTGGGCGGGGGCACCCTCATCGTCGGCAAGGACCTCATCGGCGTTCCCGCCGCCGTCGCCGTGGACACGGTCCTCTTCACCGCCGGCACCGCGATCGGCCTGCTCGCGGCCGTCGCCGTGCCCTACCTGATGGTGGTCCGCCACAAGGTCGAGGCCCACCAGGCCACCCCCGTGTGGCTGCTCCCCGTGGTGGCCCCGATGGTCTCCGCCGCGCTGGGCCCCCTGCTGATCCCCCACCTGCCCGCCGGCCAGGGCCGCGAGGCCATGCTGCTCGCGTGCTACGCCATGTTCGGGATCAGCCTGCTCGCCACCCTGCTGATGCTCCCCCTGGTGTTCGGCCGGCTGATCGTGAGCGGCCCCCTCCCCCTGGCGCTCACCCCGACCCTGTTCCTGGTCCTCGGCCCCCTCGGCCAGTCCACCACCGCGGTGAACTCCCTCGCCGACATGGCCCCCCAGTCGATATCCGCCGCGTACTCCGGCGCCTTCGCGGCCTTCGCCGTGGTCTACGGGGTGCCCGTGATGGGATTCGCCCTCCTCTGGCTGGCGCTGGCCTCGGCGATGCTGCTGCGGGCGGCCCGCGACGGCATGGGGTTCGCCATGACCTGGTGGGCGCTGACCTTCCCCATCGGCACCTGCGTCACCGGCGCCGCCGGACTCGCCCGCCACACCGGCCTCACCGCCTTCTCCTGGCTGGCCGCGGCCCTGTTCCTGGCCCTGCTGACCGCCTGGCTGCTGGCCGCCGCGAACACCCTGCGCGGCCTGCTGACCGGCCGCCTGCTCGCCGCGCCCCGCTAGCTGGTGCCGTGACCGGGCCGTCCCTTCCGGATCTCGCACGGGCCCGCGCCCGGAGGGGCCGTCGGGTCCGCCCTTCACGGCGGCCGGCCTTCCCGCACCGCGCGGACGCACGCCCTACCGCACCGCCGCGCGCAGGGCTCGCGCCAGCACCTCCGGCGCCTCGGCCAGGGAGGGCCCGTACCAGGTCAGGTGCCGTCCGCTGACGAGCGCGGCCGGGATCCGCGGGAAGGCCTCGGGTCCGTCGCCGGCGGTGAACCGGTACGGCTCGTCCGGGAGGACGACGAGGTCGCAGCCCGCCGCGGCCAGCTCGGCCGCCGGGATCCGGGGATAGCGCTCCGCGTGAGCGGCGTAGGCGTTGTGCACGCCGAGGCGGGCCAGCAGGTCCCCCGCGAAGGTGTCCCGGCCGAGCACCATCCACGGCCGCCGCCAGATCGGTACGAAGGCCAGGGCAGGCGGGAGCGGCTCCGTCCGGGCCCACGCGGCCTCGGCGTCCGCCAGCCACCCGGGCCGCTCCAGACCCAGCGCCCCCACCAGCACCCGCTCCAGCTCGCTCAGCGCCTGCGGGAGGTCCCGTACCTCGGTGACCAGCACCTCCAGCCCCGCCGCTCGCAACGCGTCCAGGTCCGGGGCCCGGTTCTCCTCCTCGTTGGCGAGGACCAGGTCCGGGCGCAGCTCCGCGATGGCGCGGACGTCGGGGTTCTTGGTGCCCCCGACGCGCACCGCGTCCCCGAGGCCGGCGGGATGCGTGCACCAGTCGGTCACCCCGACCAGCGCGCCGGGCGCGCTCACGGCCACCGCCTCGGTCAGGGACGGCACGAGCGAGACGACCCGCTTCGGTGTCGGCACCGGGCGGCTCAGTGGCCCGGCGAGGGCGGCTCGGACGTGGCGTGGATGTGGTCGCCGACCGCGACGATCAGGATCCGGGTGTCCTCGGTGACGGCCCGCCACCGGTGGCGCACCCCGCCGGACAGGAACAGGGCGTCGCCGTTCTCCAGCCGGTAGGCCCGCCCCTCGGCCTCCACCTGGCAGGCGCCCGAGATCACGTACATCAGTTCGTCGTTGCGGTGCTGGTACTCGCGGCCGGCGTCCTGGTCCCCGGTGAACTCCAGCGCGTGCAGCTGGTGGTGCCCGCGCACGAGGGGCCGTACGCCCGGGACGAGGGTGAGCCCCGCGCCGTCGCCGGCCCGTACGAGGTCCACGGTGCGCGCGGTGTCCGAGGCGGCCAGCAGCTCCACGGCGGTGGTCTCCAGCGCGTCGGCGACCCGCTCCAGGGACCGCATGCTGGGCCGCGCCCGTTCGTTCTCTATCTGGCTCAGGAACGGGACCGACAGGCCGCTGCGCGCCGATACCGCGGCGAGGGTGAGGTGCAGTGCCCGGCGTCTCTTGCGCACGGCCACGCCCACCCGGAGCGGTTCCTTGGCGTCCTTGTCCTTGTCCCGTTCCTTGTCGTCCGTGCCGCTCGATGCGCGCGCGGCGCTCCTGCCGTCCGTGCCGTCGGTGCCGTCCCTGTCGTCCATGGTGGGGCTGCCCTCCCCTTGTCCTGGTCCGTCGCACATCACACGTCGCACATCGGCGTGCTGCAAGCACCTTACGCAGCAACCGGCCCACGTTTCGCGCTCAAGAGCCGAGGAGGGCCGCCCTCAGGTACTTTCCACCGGGCCTCAAGGCATCATCGTGAACGTGACGACGACACGACGCCTGATGCTCCTGGACACCGCCTCCCTCTACTACCGCGCGTACTTCGGCGTGCCGGATTCGGTGAAGGCCCCCGACGGCACCCCGGTCAACGCCGTGCGCGGCCTGCTCGACTTCATCGGCCGCCTCGTGCAGGACCACCGGCCCGACGATCTGGTGGCCTGCATGGACGCCGACTGGCGGCCGCACTGGCGGGTGGAGCTGATCCCCTCCTACAAGGCCCACCGGGTCGCGGAGGAGTCCGCGAGCGGCCCGGACCTCGAGGAGACCCCGGACACCCTGGCCCCGCAGGTGCCGATCATCGAGGCCGCCCTGGACGCCTTCGGGATCGCCCGGGTGGGCGTCGCGGGGTACGAGGCGGACGACGTGATCGGCACGCTCACCACGCGCGCCACCGGCCCCGTGGACATCGTGACGGGCGACCGGGACCTGTACCAGCTGGTCGACGACGCGAAGCGACGGCGCGTGCTGTACCCGCTGAAGGGGGTCGGCAGCCTGCAGGTGACGGACGAGGCGTGGCTGCGCGAGAAGTACGGCGTGGACGGCCCGGGCTACGCGGAGCTGGCGCTGCTGCGCGGCGACCCGAGCGACGGTCTGCCGGGCGTACCGGGCGTGGGCGAGAAGACGGCGGCGAAGCTGCTGGACGCCTACGGGGACCTGGCCGGAATCATCGCCGCGATCGACGACCCGAAGTCGAAGCTGACCCCCGTGCAGCGCAAGCGGCTGGACGAGTCCCGGCCCTATCTGGCGGTGGCCCCGAAGGTCGTCCAGGTCGCCGCGGACGTCCCCCTTCCGGCCTTCGATCCCGCGCTCCCGGCCGTCCCCGCCCAGCCGGACCTGGTCGCCGCACTGGCCCACCGGTGGGGCCTGGGAGGAGCAGTGGAACGCCTGAGCAGCGCACTGCGCACCTGAGGTGATAACTTAGGTAATCCTAAGCTTCACGGATGTCAGGGTCGGAAGGTCAGGGGAACGTCGTGGCAGAAGGACGCGTCCGCACGGTCGGCACCGCAGTCGTCGTGCGCACCGAGCGGTTGAGCCCGCACATGGTGCGGGTGGTGCTGGGCGGTGACGGGCTGGCCGGATTCGGCGCGGGCGCGTACACCGACCACTACGTGAAGATCCTGTTCCCTGCGGAGGGCGTCACCTACGCCACCCCGTGGGACCTGGACCAGATCCGGGCGGCCCATCCGCGCGCGCAATGGCCGCGGCAGCGGGCGTACACGGTGCGCTCCTGGGACCCCGCCCGCCGGGAGCTGGCCCTCGACTTCGTGGTGCACGGCGACGAGGGCCTGGCCGGCCCCTGGGCGGCCCGCGTCCAGCCCGGTGAACTCGTACGGTTCCTCGGGCCGGGCGGGGCCTACGCCCCGGACCCGGCGGCGGGCTGGCACCTGCTCGTCGGCGACGAGAGCGCCCTGCCGGCGATCGGCGCCGCGATGGAGCGCATGCCGGCCGGGGCCGTGGTCCACGCGCTGGTGGAGGTCGAGGGCCCGGCCGACGAGCTGAAGATCACCACCCCGGACGGGGTCGCCCCCCTCTGGATCCACCGTGGCTCGCGCCCGATCGGTGAGGCCCTGACGGAGGCCGTCCGGGCCCTGCCCTTCCCCTCCCCGGACGTCCACGCCTTCGTGCACGGCGAGGCGGGCTTCGTCAAGACGCTGCGCCGTCACCTGCGCCTGGAGCGCGGCATTCCCCGCGAACGCCTGTCGATCTCGGGCTACTGGCGCCTGGGCGAGACGGACGAGGGCTGGCGCTCGATCAAGCGCGACTGGAACGCCGCGGTCGAGGCGGAGCAGGAACACCTCGCGGCCGCTCGCTGAGCCGGCGCGGAGGGGGCCCCGTAGGTGCGGGCCCCTCGCGGCCCGTAGGTGCGCCCCTCGCGGCCCGTAGGCGCGGGCCCCCTCGCGCGCGGCTCCGGGTCGCCCGCGGAGCGCGTTCCCCCGGCCGGCGGGTCGGCGGCCGGGTGCGCCCGCCGCGCGTGCCGGCGGCAGCCGGCGTCCGGATCCCCCTGGAGCCGGCGTCGCCATGGCCAATTCCGAGCCCCCTCGCGTAAGCTCCCCTTCGCAGGAATACCTATTACATCCAGGGGGGCGGACGGCCATGGGGGACACCGGGACCAGCGAGCTCGTGCGGATGTGGATCGACGGCTGGGTCGTCTCCCGCGGCAGCTCGGACCCGATCGACGAGCCGTGGGGGTGGACGATCGACGTCGGGCAGGCCCGGCACGTCGCCCGGCACGTGCTGCCGGAGCCCTCCGAGGCCGATGTCCGCAAGATCGTCGCCACGACGAGCGCGCCCGGGACGTGGCTGAAGCTGTTCGCCGAGGACCAGGAGGTCCTGCCCTGGGTCGGGCCGGGCTGGCGGCTGGACGTCCCCGGTTTCCTGATGACCTGCCCTCTCGCACCGGAGCACACCGCCGCGCCCGCCGGCTACACGCTCACCCGCTGGACCCGGGGCGGCGTCAGCCGGGTGCTGGTCCGTACGGGCGCCGGGCACTTCGCCGCCCGTGGACAGATCGCCCGGGCGGGCACCCATGCCGTGGTCGACCAGGTGGAGACCGCCCCCGAGCACCGGCGCAAGGGACTCGGCGGCCTGGTGATGCGCGCACTGCAGAGCACCGCCTACGAGGCCGGCGCACGGACCGGCCTCCTGGTCGGCACGCCCGAGGGCCACGCGCTCTACTCCTCACTGGGCTGGACCACCCACTCCCCGATGGCGAGCCTCTGGTACGAGCCGTCGGACCCCGCCCGGTGAGCTGAACTCGCGGGAGCCCCCGGCCGCATAGCCTGTACCCCGATGAAACGCAGATCCCACATCCCCGACCCGCCCCTGCCCCAGATCGACGGCATCGACCCGGTCCGCATGCGGCTGCCCCCGGACCCGCAGGGCACGTGGCCGGATCTCGGCTCCTACCTCGCGGCGCGCTACGAGGGCACCCGCGGCGAGGAGTCCATGGCCCGGCTGCTCCGGGACGGCCGGGTCCTGGGGGTCGGCGGACGGGTCCTGGGACCCGGGGACCCGTACGAGCCGGGGGCCTTCCTGTGGTTCCACCGGGACATGCCGCCCGAGCCGGTGGTGCCCTTCCCGATCGGGGTCGTGTACCGGGACGAGCACCTGCTGGTCGCCGACAAGCCGCACTTCCTGGCCACCACCCCGCGCGGAAGCCACGTCTTCCAGACGGCCCTGGCCCGCCTCCGGGTGGAGCTCGGCCTGCCCGCGCTCAGCCCGGCACACCGCCTGGACCGGATGACCGCCGGACTGGTGCTGTTCAGCATCCGCCCCGAGGACCGGGGCGCCTACCAACTGCTCTTCCAGGAGCGGCGGATCCGCAAGGAGTACGAGGCGCTCGCGCCCCACGACCCGGCGGTCGAGTTCCCCCGGACCCTGCGCAGCCACATCGAGAAGGTCCGCGGGGTGATGGCGGCCGTGGAGGTCGAGGGCGCGGAGCCGAACGCCGAGACCCTGGCCGAACTCATCGGCGTCAGGGGCGACCTGGGCCGCTACCGGCTGACTCCGCACACCGGGCGCACCCACCAGCTGCGGGTGCACATGAACAGCCTCGGCCTGCCGATCCTGGGCGATCCGGTCTATCCGGCGGTCCGCGATCCGGCGCCGGACGACTACCGTCGGCCGCTGCAACTCCTCGCCCGCACGCTGGAGTTCACCGATCCCGTCACCGGGACCGCGCACCGGATCGAGAGCGGCCTCACCCTGCGCGCCTGGGAGGACCGGGCCGGCTGGGAAGGCGAGGACGGGACGGACGCCGGTACCGGTACCGGAACCGGGACGGGGGCCGGGCGGGGCCCCCACTAGCCGGCGATGCCCGCGATCCGCAGCGCCGCGTCGGCGGTGGCCTCCGCGAAGGCGGACACGGGACGCGCCGGATCGGCGCGGTGGACGAGCATGACGCCTTCGATGAGGCCGAAGACGAGGTCGCCCCGGAGCACCAGCGCGGCCCGGTCCGCGGCCGGTTCGGACGCGGCGCAAGCCCGGTCGAGCAACTCCTGGTAGGCGTCCTTGAGTTCCAGGCGCATCCGCAGGAAGCGGGTGAACCGCGCCCCGCCCACCTCGGGCAGCAGGTAGAGCGCGCCGAGATTGTAGGGCCCGCCGCACAGCAGCAGCACGTCCGAACGACACAGCTCCCACAGCCGGCGGCCGGCCGGCCGGTCCGGTTCGCCGAGCAGCCGGCGGGCCAGGGCCAGCGAGGGCGAGACCGTGGACTCCAGGAGTTCGGCGAGGAGTTCCTCCTTGCCGCCGAAGTAGTGGTACATCGTGGCCTGGCGCATTCCGGCCCGCTCGGCCACCGCCCGCGTGGTGGTGGCCGCGTACCCCCTGACCGTGAACAGCTCGGCCGCCGCGTAGAGGAGTTCCTCGCGCGGCGGCCGGCCACTGTCCGGCCGCACCTGGTCGGCGCGCGGCCGACCGACCCGTCTCGGGCCCTCTCCCGTTCCCCCAGTCATGGCCCGATCGTCGCACAGGACACGCCGAATCGATCTTGGCAAGAGGTCAGATCCGGCCATGCCTACGTGTGGAGGAAGCGACAAGCCCTCTCAGCCCACCGAGCTGTAGGCCACCACACCCCGCAGCAGCGCGTCCACGGCCTTGCGCGCATTGCGCGCCACCGTGCTGCCGCCCTGCGAGGACGGCGGGGCCGTGGAGGACGGCGCGGCGGCCGCGACCTGCCCCAGCACGTCGATGACCTGCTTGCACCAGCGCACGAAGTCACCGGCCGGCATCTCGGCCTCGCGCAGCACCTCGTCCAGGCCCTTGTCCGAAGCCCACTGGTACACGGCCCACGCGAAACCGAGGTCGGGCTCGCGCTGGCCCACGCCCTCCGTCTGGTTGATGCCGTGCTCCTCCTCCAGCGCGTCGAGCCGGCCCCAGATGCGGACCATCTCGCCCAGCGCCGCCTTCGCCGCGCCGCCCGGCACCTTCGGCGCGACCGCGTCGTCGGACTGCCGCGCCTCGAAGACCAGCGCCGAGACGCAGGCGGCCAGTTCGGCCGGGCTCAGCCCTTCCCAGATGCCCGCCCGCAGGCATTCCGACGCCAGCAGGTCGAGCTCACCGTAGAGCCGGGCGAGCCGCCGGCCGTGCGGAGTGACCTCGTCCTCGCGCAGATAGTCCAGATCGGTCAACAGCGCGTGGATCCGGTCGAAGGTACGGGCGATGGTGTTCGTCCGGCCCTCGATGCGCCGCTCCAGTTGCCGCGTGTCCCGCTGCAGCCGGTGGTAGCGCTCCGCCCAGCGCGCGTGGTCCTCGCGCTCGTCACACCCGTGGCACGCGTGCGCGCGCAACTCGGTGCGCAGCCGCGCGATCTCCCGGTCGTCGGCCGCCGCCGCCCGGCCGCGGCTGTGCCGCTCCACCGGGATGTGCCCGGCCTTGACGCGCAGCTGCGACGCCAGGTCCCGGCGCGAGTGCGGGGACTTCGCGTTGAAGGTCTTGGGGATCCGCATCCGCTCGATGGGCTCCACCGGGACCGGGAAGTCGATCGCGGCGAGCCGCTTGACCTGCCGCTCCGCCGTCAGCACCAGCGGACGCGGGCCCTCGGTGTACTCGTGCCCGCGGTGCCCGTTGGACCGGCCGGGCGGCACGCCCGGCTCCAGCACCAGGGCCAGCCCGGCGAACTTGCCCGTCGGCACGTGGATGATGTCGCCCGGCTTCAGCTTCTCCAGCGAACCGGCCGCCTGCACCCGGCGCTGCGCCGCACCCTGCTTGGCCAGGTCCGTCTCGCGGTCCTTGAGGTCGCGACGCAGCCGCGCGTACTCCTCGAAGTCTCCGAGGTGACAGGTCATGCCCTCCCGGTAGCCCTCCAGGCCCTCCTCGTTGCGCTGCACCTGCCGGGAGATCCCGACGACCGAGCGGTCCGCCTGGAACTGCGCGAAGGAGGTCTCCAGCAGTTCGCGCGAGCGGTGCCGCCCGAACTGCTGGACCAGGTTGACGGCCATGTTGTACGAGGGCCTGAAGCTGGAACGCAGCGGATACGTACGGGTACCGGCGAGCCCCGCCAGGGCCGCCGGGTCCATGCCCCGCTGCCACAGCACCACCGCGTGACCCTCGACGTCGATCCCGCGCCGCCCGGCCCGGCCGGTGAGCTGCGTGTACTCGCCGGGGGTGATGTCGGCGTGCTGCTCGCCGTTCCACTTGACCAGCTTCTCCAGGATCACCGTGCGCGCGGGCATGTTGATGCCCAGCGCCAGGGTCTCGGTGGCGAAGACGGCCTTCACCAGGCCCCGTACGAACAGTTCCTCGACGACCTCCTTGAACGTGGGCAGCATGCCCGCGTGGTGCGCGGCGATGCCCCGCTCCAGGCCTTCGAGCCATTCGTAGTACCCGAGGACGTGGAGGTCCTCGGCGGGGATCGCCGCGGTGCGCTCCTCGACGATCTCGCGGACCTTGACCCGCGCGGCGTCGTCGTTGAGCCGCAGCCCCGCGTACAGGCACTGCTGCACGGCGGCCTCGCAACCGGCCCGGCTGAAGATGAAGTTGATGGCGGGCAGCAGCCCGTCGCCGTCCAGGCGGGCGATGACCTCGGGGCGCGAGGGGGTCCAGATCCGGCCGCGGGAGCGCCGCTCGCGCTCGCGGTCGGCCTCGCGGACCATCTTTCCGCGCCGCCGGTCCTTGGGGTTGTACCGGCTGGTGTTCTCCTCGCGCGCCATCCGCAGGAGATCGGGGTTGACCTCGCGGCGCGCGGAGCCGCGGCCACCGTGATCGGACTCCTCCTCGAAGAGGTCGTAGATCCGGCGGCCTGCCATGACGTGCTGCCACAGCGGTACCGGCCGCTCCTCGGAGACGATCACCTCGGTGTCGCCGCGCACGGTGTCGAGCCAGTCGCCGAACTCCTCGGCGTTGGAGACGGTCGCGGAGAGGGAGACCAGGGTCACCGACTCGGGGAGGTGGATGATCACTTCCTCCCAGACGGCCCCGCGGAACCGGTCGGAGAGGTAGTGGACCTCGTCCATCACGACGTAGCCCAGCCCGGTCAGCGACTGCGAGCCCGCGTACAGCATGTTGCGGAGCACCTCGGTGGTCATGACGACCACGGGAGCCTCGGAGTTGACGCTGTTGTCACCGGTGAGCAGGCCGACCTTGTCGGCGCCGTAGCGCCGGGCGAGGTCGGCGTACTTCTGGTTCGACAGGGCCTTGATGGGCGTCGTGTAGAAGCACTTGCGGCCCTGTCGGAGGGCGAGGTGCACGGCGAACTCGCCGACGATCGTCTTGCCCGAGCCGGTCGGGGCGGCGACGAGGACGCCCTTGCCGGCCTCCAGTGCCTTGCAGGCCTCGATCTGGTACGGATCCAGGTCGAATTCGTACATCTCGCGGAAGGGCGCCAGAGCGGTGGCCTCTTCGGCGGCACGGATCCGGGCAGCGGCGTACCGCTCGGCGGGTGAGAGTTCTTCGGTCATCTTGTCATCGAGCCTACCCGCCACCCCTGACAACAGTCGCGATCTTTATGAGGAGCCCGGAGCGTGCGCGGCCGGGCCCCGGCCCCTGCGCGGCTACCCCAGCAGACGCAGGGCGGAGGGGACGCACACGGCGGTCACGGGCAGGGCGCCGAGCGGCTCGCCGTCCGCGTAGGCGGTGCTGCCGGCCGCCTCCAGGGTCACCTTCGCCGCCCGGTGGACGGTGACCTTCGGGTGGGACAGGTGCGTTCCCCGGTACACGCGCGGGAACACCTTCAGCAGGGTCGTGCGGCTGCAGTCGCCGACCACGGTGACGTCGAAGAGCCCGTCGTCCGGCTGGGCGTCCGCGCAGATGCGCATGCCGCCGCCGTAGGAGGAACCGTTGCCCACGGCCACCAGCGTGGCCTCGGTCTCGAAGGCCGGTCCGTCGTCGAGGGCGATCCGGTAGCGGAAGGGGCGGAAGGCGGCCAGCTCCGCGATCATCGCCAGGTCGTACTTGAACCGGCCGGCCGGCAGCCGCATCCGGTTGCCCCGGTCGTTGACCCGCGAGTCGAAGCCGGAGCACAGCACGGTCCCGTACCAGGTGCCCCCGTCGACCCGGCCGAGGTCGAGGTCCCGGATCCGGCCCCCCTTGAGGGCCTCGGCGGCCAGCCGCCCCGCCCGCGCGGGATCCCTCACGGGCAGACCCGTAGCCCGCGCGAAGTCGTTCCCGGTGCCCACCGCGACCACCCCGAGCGGGACCGGGGTGCCCGCCACGGCCTGGAGCGCGAGGGAGACCATGCCGTCTCCGCCGACCGCGACGACGGCGCCGGTGCCCTCGCGGACGGCGTCGCGCAGGCGGGCCAGCGCGTCCGCGGCGTCGGCCCCCACGACGGTCCGCACGGAGAATCCTGCGTCCCGGAGCGCGGAAGCGGCCGGCTGCGCGGCGTGCGCGCCCCGGCCGCGTCCGGCGGTGGGATTGACGAAGAGGGTGATCTCAGCACTCACGTGCGGGAATGTACCTGCCGGGATCCGCGTGCGTCGATCAGGTGGCGTCGTCGTAGCCGTTGATCCGTCGGCGTCCGCCGTCGGTCTGCTCGGGCAGCGAGCCTGCGGCCGGCACGGACTCGATCTCGCCGAGCTCCGCGGGCGTCAGGTCCAGCTCGGAGGCCTCGTCGTCGTCCAGAGCCGCGTCGGGGTCGTTCCGCGCGCGCCTGCGGTCGTTGAGGAAGCAGACGAGGAGCGCGACGAAGTACAGGGCGACGATCGGCGCGGCCAGCGACAGCATGGTCAGCGGGTCGCCGGTGGGCGTCGCGAAGGCGGAGAAGATCGTGATGCCCAGCACCATGGCGCGCCACCAGCTCGCGAGCCGCTTCGCGGTCAGCACGCCGGTGACGTTGAGCAGGATCAGCAGCAGCGGCAGCTCGAAGGCCAGGCCGAAGACGACGACCATCCGCGTGATCAGGTCGAGGTAGTCGTCGACCGGCAGCAGGTTGCGCGCGTTCTCGGGGGTGAAGTCGAGCAGGATCACGGCGGTCTGCGGCAGGACCTTGTACGCGAGGACCGCGCCCGCGCCGAACAGCGGAGCGCCGACCGCCACGAAGCCCACGGCGTACTTCTTCTCGTGGTTGTGCAGCCCCGGGGCCACGAAGCCCCACAGCTGGTAGAGCCACACCGGGGCGGCGAGCACCACGCCCGCGGTCAGGGAGACCTTCAGGGCGATGGAGAACGGCGCGATGAGGCCGTTGACCGTCATGTCGGCGCAGGGACGCCCGTTGGGCAGCTTGACGACGCCGTTGGTGCAGCCGACCGAGTCCAGGATCGGCTTCATGACGAAGTCGATGAGGTCCTTGTAGAAGAACGCGGCCACGATGGTGATCACGAGGATCGCAAGGACCGACTTCAGCAGCCGGTTTCTCAGCTCACGCAGGTGCTCGACGAGAGGCATCCGCCCTGCGGCGTCCTTTGCCTTCTGGCCCTTGTTCTCCTGCTTGCGGGCAGACTTGAGCAACCCACGTCCCTTGTCTCGTTGCAGATGACTGGCGCGACCGCGACCGGCGGGAGTCAGCCCTGAGTGGTGTGGTTGGGCTCGTTCACGGGCCGGGCGCTGGTCACGTCACCGGGCGAGGCCTGGATCGTGCGCGGGGCCGCGGCCTGCTGCTGGCCGGCCTGGTCGGCGACGGAAGCGGCGGTGGAAGCGTCCTCCGCCTCTCCCTCCTTCTTCATCGCCTTCGCCTCGCTCTTGAGGATGCGGGCGGACTTGCCGAGCGAGCGGGCCATGTCGGGAAGCTTCTTGGCACCGAACAGCAGGAAGATCACGGCGACGATCAGGAGGATCTCGAGGGGCTTCAAATTGCCGATCATGTGTGTCTTCCTTCTCACCGAAACGGCTGGTTGTGGTGGCCAGACGGCCCGGACCGAAATCCGTCGACCGCTCTGACATGGATCGTAACCCCCGGGGGTAAACGCCGGGCAATCCCCCGGGGTACGACCGCTTGCGTGGTCAGACAGTACGACGGTTGTCCCACCATGGCTATGGCCGTACGACCCGTCCGGCCCGGGCCAGGTCGGACGCCGCCCGCTCCAGGTCGCCCGAGGCGTCCGCGATCCGGCGTCCGGCGTCCGCCACCTGACCCGAGAGCCTGCGCACCTCCACGAAGACGCGCACCGCGAGGACGGCGAGGACGGCGAGCCCGAGGAAGCCCAGAGCGATTGCGATCATCGGCCACAGCATGGGAAGAGCCTAGGCCACCGCACGCGTCAGACGCTGCGCAGGGTGCTCACGCCGCCACCGGTCAGCAGCTCCACGATGCGCTCACCGGCCGGCTTGCGGACCTGGATCCCGCACTCCGGGCAGGTGAAGGAGTAGAAGGTGGTGCGCCGGCTGCCCCCGATGGCCAGCCGCAGGTCCCCCGCGTCCAGCTCGAAGCGGGCACGGCACTCGGGACAGGCCGCCTTGAAGGCGACCGGAGCGTCGGAGACGTCCGGAGCACCGGAAACGACCGCAACATCCCGCACACCCGGCACGTCCGGCGAGCCCGGCGCACCCGGGCCGCCCCGTGCGTCCGGCGAGCCCGGCCCCCCTCGCTCCGGCACCTGCGGCGACCCCGGCCCTGACATCGGCGACATCGCTCGGAGCCCCCTCAGACCCGTTCCCCGGCGGCGCGGTCCTCGTACGCGGCGAGCGCCTCACGGGCGGCCCGCCGCGCACTGTCCGCGAGTTCCACGGGGGCCACGATCCGCCCCTCCCGGCCCAGCCGCAGCGCGAGCCGGCGCAGCGAGGCCGGATCAGGGCTGCGCAGGGTGATCCGCAAGCCCCCGTCGGCCAGCTCCTCGGCGCTGTCGTGCGGGTAGTACTCGGCGACCCAGCGCCCGCCCGGACCCACCTCGACCACCACTTCCGGGTCCTCGGCGGCCGGCTGGACCAGGCCCTCCGACAGGTCCCGGGGCTCGATGGCCGGCGGGTCCGCCCGCTCGTCGAGCAGACGGATCTCGGCCACCCGGTCCAGGCGGAAGGTGCGCCGCGCCTCCGAGAGGTGGCACCACCCCTCCATATAGGTGTGCCCCACGGCGAAGAGCCGGATCGGGTCCACCTCGCGCTCGGTGAGCTCGTCGCGCGCGGGCGAGTAGTAGCGCAGCCACAGCCGCCGCCGCTCGGCGATGGCCCGGTCCACGTCGGCGAAGACCCCGCCCTCGGACTCGAACGTCACCGAGAGCCGCGCACTGGCCCCGGCCGCCTCACCGGCGGCCGCCTCCAGCTTGGCGGTGGCCCGCAGCAGGGCGTCCCGGTCGCTCTCGCGCAGCCCGGGCAGCGTGGCCACCGCGCGCGCGGCGACCAGAAGCGCGGTCGCCTCGTCGGCCGCCAGCCGCAGCGGCTCCGCGGTGGACTCCCCCGAGGCGTCGGGATTGCGCCACCAGATCCGCTCCCCGTCGGTGTCGATGTCGAGCAGGTCCCCGCCGCGGAAACTGGTCCCGCACATGGGAAGCACGTCGAGGTCCGAGATCAGCTCGTCCTCGGTGATCCCGAACGCGCGGGCGACGTCCGCGATGTGAGCGCCGGGGCGCTCGCGCAAGTACGTCACCAGCGAAAGCATCCGGCGCGTCTGGTCGATGGCGTTGGCAGCCATGCTGGTACGTCTCCCCCTCAGGGCACGTTCTACGGGAATGGACCGTCTACGGGAACGGACGGGGCCGGTCAGCCCTGGGCGACGGCACGCAGCCGGTCGACCACGTCGGCCCGCAGATCGGCGGGCTCCATCACGACCACGTCGGGGCCGAACTCCACCAGCCAGGCGTCGAGCCCGTGCCCGTACGGGATCTCCAGCTCGTCCCAGCCCTCCCCGCCCGCGCTCTCGCGCAGGGCGGTGGCCTTGGCCCGCAGCGGATAGCCCGCCCCGGCCCGCAGCCGGATCAGCGCGGAGCGCTTCGCGCCCTCCCCGGCCCAGCTCGCCACGGTCTCCCGTACGGTCACCACGTCCGGGACCTCGGCGGTGTACGCGGCCGCGCGCGAACGGACCTTCCCCGTGATGCGCGAGAGCCGGAACACCCGCTCCGCCCCGCGGTCGCGGTCGAACCCGGCCAGGTACCAGTGGCCCCGCCAGCACTCCAGGGCCCAGGGCTCGACCTGACGGCTCTCGGGCCGGGCCGCATTGGACCTGCGGTAGTCGAAGACGACCGGGCGGCGGTCGCGGCAGGCCAGCATCAGCGGTTCGAAAGCCGCCTCGTGGACCGGGATCCGCGGTTCGATGGCACTGTGCTGGCCCTCGTAGGGATCCCCGGCCTCCGGCATGCCCCCGGCGCGCAGCTTCTGCAGGGCGCCGCTCGCGGCCCCGGCCAGGCGGGCCTGCTGCCATACCTTCGCGGCGAGCCCGAGGGCCGCGGCCTCCTCCGCGTCCAGGGCGACGGGCGGGAGCCTGTTGCTGTCACGGCGGGCCAGGTAGCCGGTGTCGCCCTCGAGGTTCTCGACGGTCTCGATGACGAGGCCGAGCTCCCGGAGGTCGTCCTTGTCCCGCTCGAACATCCGGTTGAAGGACTCGTCGTTCCCGGCTTCCATGTACGCCTCGATGGAACCCCGCAGTTCGCGCTTGCTCAGCGGCCGACGGGTCCCCAGCAGACACAGCGCCAGATTCATCAGCCGCTCGGCCTTGGCAATCGCCATCGACGCCCATCCGCCCTTCTCGCCCCCGCACGCACGTACCGCGACGCGCCCGCGTGCACCCGCGTGCACCCTCGTGACCGTGACCGTACCGCCCCACGGGTCCAGGGCAAAAGCGAGGGCCCCCGCCTTCCGGCGGGGGCCCAACGGCTTCACGGCGCGGCGATCAGGCGTTGACCAGGTCGCACACGAAGATCAGCGTCTCGCCCGGCTTGATGGCGCCGCCGGCGCCACGGTCGCCGTACGCGAGGTGGGCCGGGATCGTCAGCTTGCGACGGCCGCCGACCTTCATGCCCTGGACGCCCTGGTCCCAGCCGGAGATGACCTGGCCGACACCGAGCTTGAACTGCAGCGGGGCGCCGCGGTTCCAGGACGCGTCGAATTCCTCACCGGTGGAGAAGGCCACGCCCACGTAGTGGACGGAGACGAGGGAACCGGCCTTGGCCTCGGCGCCCTCACCCTCCCAGATGTCCTCGATGACGAGGTCGGCGGGGACCGGGCCGTCGGGGAAATCGATCTCGGGCTTCTCGAGCTTGTCGCTCACGGTACTGCTCCTCAAACGTACGAACAGGGGGACAACCGGGACAGTCTTACATCACCGCGAGGATGTCGAGGCTGAAGACCAGCGTCGAGTTCGCCGGGATGGTGCCCTGCTCCTTGTCGCCGAAGCCCATGTCCGGCGGGATGACCAGCAGGACGCGGCTGCCGGCCTTCTTGCCGACCAGGCCTTCCTTCAGGCCCTTGACCGAAAGCTGCTCCATCGGCCACGTCACCGACTGGTCGGTGGCGTACGTGCTCTCGAAGGTCTTGTCGTCCTTCCACGTCTTGCCGTTGAACTTGACCACGACGTTGTCGGTGTCCTTGACGACCGCGCCGTCACCCTCGAGCACGTAGTTCGAGACGAGCTTGGCCGGAGGCGTGACGTCCTTCGGGACGGTCACGGCCACTTCCTTGCCGTCCGTGTTCGTACCGACCTTGGGGAGGTCCTTGTTGTCCTGCGCGACCTCCTTGCCCGTGGCCGACGGCGGGATGGAGGTGCCCTTGACGATGTCCACGACGAAGACCAGCGTGGCGTTCGGCTTGATCTTCTCGCCCGAGCCCTGCTCGCCGTAGCCCAGGTCCGGCGGGATCACCAGCTCCAGACGACTGCCGACCTTCTTGCCCTCGAGGCCCTGGTCCCAGCCCTTGATGACCTGGCCCGCGCCGATGGTCACGTCGAACGGCTTGCCCTTGCCGAAGCTCTGGTCGAACGGCTCCTTGCCGTCCCAGACCTGACCGACGTAGTTGACCTGGGCGACGTCGCCCTTCTTCAGCACCGGGCCGTCGCCCTCGCTGATGGTCACCACCTTCAGTTCCTTCGGCGGGGTACCCGACCCCTTCGCCAGGGTGGGAGTCTCTCCGAACTTGGCACCCTTCGTGATCGCGGGCGCCCCGTTCTTCATCTCGGAGCCGCTGTCACCACAAGCCGCTGTCGAAAGCAGCAGAAGGGGTACGACAAGCAGGCCGGCAAGTCGGCGCACGTGTTCCTCAGATCTCAGACGGCACATAGGTCGCCGCCACTCTAAGGCGTGCACAGGGCCCCGTACGAGATTCGTACGGGGCCCTGTCTCAGATCAGTGCCACGTCACACACCGCGACGGCGGGCGAAGGCGGCTCCTACATCCCCGCGATCAGCTTCTCCACCCGGTCGTCCACCGACCGGAACGGGTCCTTGCACAGCACCGTCCGCTGCGCCTGGTCATTGAGCTTCAGATGCACCCAGTCGACCGTGAAGTCCCGGCGCTGCTCCTGCGCACGGCGGATGAAGTCACCGCGCAGCCGCGCCCTCGTCGTCTGCGGGGGCACCGACTTGCCCTCGAAGATCTTGAGGTCGTTGCAGATCCGCGCCGCCTGCCCCTTGCGCTCCAGCAGGTAGTACAGCCCGCGCCGGCGATGGATGTCGTGGTAGGCGAGGTCTATCTGAGCCACCCGCGGATTCGACATGGTCATGTTGTGCTTGGCCCGGTACCGCTCGATCAGCTGGTACTTCATGACCCAGTCGATCTCGGTGCCGATCCGGTCCAGGTCCTCCGCGTCGATCGCGTCGAGGGTGCGGCCCCACAGTTCCAGCACCTGGTCGACCACACCGGTACGGATGCCCCGGCGCTCGGCGAAGTCCACCGCCTTGTCGTAGTACTCCCGCTGGATCTCCAGCGCGGAGGCCTCCCGGCCGCTCGCCAGCCGCACCTTGCGCTGACCGGTGATGTCGTGACTGACCTCACGGATCGCCCGGATCGGGTTCTCCAGCGTCAGGTCCCGCATCACCGTGCCCGCCTCGATCATGCGCAGCACCAGATCGGTCGCCCCGACCTTGAGCAGCATGGTCGTCTCGGACATGTTCGAGTCGCCCACGATCACGTGCAGACGGCGGTAGCGCTCGGCGTCGGCGTGCGGTTCGTCACGCGTGTTGATGATCGGCCGCGAGCGGGTCGTGGCCGAGCTGACGCCCTCCCAGATGTGCTCGGCCCGCTGGCTCACGCAGTAGACCGCGCCCCGGGGCGTCTGCAGCACCTTGCCCGCACCGCAGATCAGCTGACGCGTGACGAGGAACGGGATGAGAATGTCCGCGAGCCGCGAGAATTCCCCGTGCCGGGCCACCAGATAGTTCTCGTGGCATCCGTACGAGTTGCCCGCCGAGTCGGTGTTGTTCTTGAACAGATAGACGTCGCCCGCGATCCCCTCCTCGTGCAGGCGGCGTTCGGCGTCGACGAGCAGGCCTTCGAGAATGCGCTCGCCGGCCTTGTCGTGGGTGACCAGTTCGATCAGGTTGTCGCATTCGGGAGTTGCATACTCCGGATGCGAACCCACGTCGAGGTAGAGGCGGGCGCCGTTCCGCAGGAAGACATTGCTGCTGCGGCCCCATGACACAACACGGCGGAAGAGGTAGCGCGCCACTTCGTCAGGAGACAGTCGGCGCTGTCCCCTGAACGTGCACGTGACGCCGTACTCGTTCTCCAGCCCGAAAATGCGGCGGTCCATGACTGAACATTACGCCTTCTGCTCTGTTCTGAAACCGAGTTCGCGAGCGTCGTTCCGATCATTTTCCGGGGAACCCGCCACCGCACCGCCCGCGGCCGGACGCCCCAGCACCCGCTGAGTGGCCGTCAGGACCACCAGCGCGGCGAACCCGGCCACCCCCGCCACCGCGAAACCGGCCGCCGTACCGCCCGCCTCCACCGACGGACCGGCCGCCGCCGTACCGATCGCCGCCCCCACGCCGAAGAACGTCACCAGCCACGAGAACGCCTCCGTCACCGTCCCCGCCGGAGCGTGCCGGTCCACCACGATGAACGCGCACGCGATCGCCGGCGCCAGGAACACCCCCGCCAGCGCCGTCAGCGCCGTCATCGCCACCGGGCCCGGCACCAGCACCAGCGGCAGGTAACAGACCGCCAGCAGCCCCACGAGCAGCCGCAGCCGCCGCTCGGCCGCCCCCGGCCACTGCCGGGACCCGTAGAACACGCCGCCCACCAGCGCGCCCAGGCCGAGCGCCGCCATCAGCCAGCCGTAGACCGCCTGGCCCCCGTGCCCGTCGGCGTACGCCACACCCGCCACCGTGATCGACCCCAGGGCCGTCCCCACGAAGAAGAAGGCGGCCAGGAGCGCCAGCAGCCCCCGCGACCGCAGGGCCCCCAGCCAGTGGGCCTCGCGCGGCGCCGAACGCCACGCACGGGAGGGCTCGGACACCACCACCGACAGCGCCCCGAGCACCCCGATCGCGTTGATGGCCAGCAGCGCGGCCGCCGGATCCCACAGCGCCACGAACAGGGTCACCAGCAGCGGCCCCACCGTGAACATGACCTCCTGCGCCACCGCGTCCATCGCGTACGCGGTGTGCACCCGCTCCTCCTTGCCGCCGAGCACGCTCGGCCACAAGGCGCGCAGCCCGCCCTCCAGCGGCGGCGTGAACAGCCCCGCGACCACGACCGCCCCGTACGCCGCGACCGCCGACCCGGTCCCCGCGAACGCCAGCCACACCATGCCCAGCGCCGAGAGGACCGCGGCCGGCAGCTGCACCCGCGGCTGCCCGTACAGGTCCACCGCCCGCCCCAGCAGCGGCTGGCCCACGGCGTTGGCCACCCCGTACACCGCCGCCAGCGCGCCCGCCAGGCTGTAACTGCCCCCCTCGGCCCGGGTGAACAGCACGATCGCGATCGGCCCCGTGCCGTTCGGCAGCCGGCCTATGAGCGTGCCCACCAGCAGCCTCGCGGCGTGCCGGGTCCTGAGCAGCTCCGCGTAACCCGCGGCCATGTCCGCCCCCTTCTGCCCGGTTCCGACCGGGGTAATACGTATAACGCGACGGGTCATACGTACCATGGCCCCATCCCGGCGGTCCACACCGCACCACCCCGCCGGACCCCCCGCACCCCCCTGACCTCGCACTCCGGGAGCATCGTGTGACGAGACCCACCAGCCGCGACGTGGCCACCGCCGCCGGGGTCTCCCAGGCCACCGTCTCCCTCGTCCTCGGCGACAAATGGCGCGGCCGCGTCTCCGAGCGCACCGCCGACACCGTCCGCCGGACCGCCACCGACCTCGGCTACCGCCCCAACCTCGCCGCCCGCAACCTCCGCCTCGGCTCCACGCGCACCGCCCTCCTCGTCGTCCCCGCCCTCACCAACGAGTTCTTCGCCCGCGTCTACACCGGCGCCGCCCGCGTCGCCGCACGACACGGCTTCGGCGTCGTCCTCTACCCCTCCCCCGACGGCACCGGCCCCGCCCGCGACCCCTTCGCCTCCGCCCGCGCCGCCCTCGACGGAGTCATCGCCTCCTCCATGGCCGCCGGCGCCCTCGAAGCCCTCGGCGGCGACGGGCTCCCCCTCGTCATGCTCGACAGCGACCCCACCGCCGGCACCGCAGCCGCCCACGTCAACCTCGCCATCGCCGACGGCATGCGCCAGGTCACCGCACACCTCCTCGCCCACGGCCACCGCCGCTTCCTCCACCTCGCCTCCGCCGTCGACTCCTGGACCTTCGACGTCCGCGCCGGAGCCCTGAGCGCCCTCCTCGGCCCCTCCACCGAGCTGCGCACCGTACGGTCCCCCCTCACCGTGGACGGCGCCCGTACGGCCGCCGAGGCCGCCCTGACCACCCCCGGGGCCCGCCCGACCGCCATCGTCTGCGACGACGACATCCTGGCCGCCGGAGCCTGCAAGGCCGCCCGCCGCCTCGGCCTGCGCGTCCCCGAGGACCTCTCCGTCACCGGCTTCGACGACCTCGCCCTCGCCACCGCCGTCGAACCCGAACTCACCACCGTCCGGCTCCCCG
The DNA here is from genome assembly GCF_040611715.1 of Streptomyces sp. NPDC006544. Classification (NCBI taxonomy): domain Bacteria; kingdom Bacillati; phylum Actinomycetota; class Actinomycetes; order Kitasatosporales; family Streptomycetaceae; genus Streptomyces; species Streptomyces sp. NPDC006544. The sequence continues at coordinate 31,758 of NZ_JBEXOV010000057.1, forward strand.
CCGAGCGCATCGGCGAGCAGGGCATGACCGCCCTCCTCGCCGTCCTCGAGGGCTCCCCCTGGACCGCCGCCGACCTCCCCGTCGAACTCGTCGTCCGCGACTCCTCGGGCCCGGCACCGACCACCTGAGCCCCCGGACACGCGAAAGCGCCCCCGGCCCGAAGGCCAGGGGCGCTCCCACGCACGACGAACCTCTGCCCGGCTACTCGGCTTCCTCTTCGGGAGCCTCGTCGTTGGACACGGCGTCCGCCTGGGCCGCCGCCGGAACGTCCGCCTCCAGCAGCCGCGCCAGCTGCCGGCCGCGGATCCGCTTGAACTTGCGCTGCTGATCCCGCGTTCGGTCCAGCACGGCCACCTCCAGCCGCTCCGCCGGAATCGACTTGTCCGTACCGTTCGCCTGGCTCGACAGGGCCTGGACGGCCAGCTTCAACGCCTCGGACAGGGTCATCCCGTCCTGGTGCCGCTGGTCGAGGTAGGTACTGATCTGCTCGGCGTTCCCGCCGACCGCCACCGAACCGTGCTCGTCCACGATCGACCCGTCGTGCGGCAGCCGGTAGATCTGGTCGCCCGCGGCCGTGGCACCGACCTCGGCCACCACCAGCTCCACCTCGTACGGCTTCTCGCCGGCGCTGGAGAAGATCGTGCCCAGCGTCTGCGCGTAGACGTTCGCCAGCCCACGGGCCGTCACATCGTCACGGTCGTAGGTGTATCCGCGCAGATCGGCGTAGCGCACGCCGCCGATCCGCAGGTTCTCGTACTCGTTGTACTTGCCGGCGGCCGCGAAGCCGATCCGGTCGTAGATCTCGCTGAACTTGTGCAGTGCGCGAGAGGGGTTCTCACCGACGAACACGATGCCGTCGGCGTACTGGATCACGACGAGGCTGCGACCGCGCGCGATGCCCTTGCGGGCGTATTCCGCCCGGTCGGCCATGGCCTGCTGGGGTGACACGTAGAACGGAGTCGACACCGGCTTTCCGTCCCTTTCTTCTGGACGACGAGGAGGTCAGAGGTCAGAGCAGGGCGGCGCGCGGACCGTCGGGCTGCTCCAGCCGGCGGTTCGTGATCTTGCGGGCCAGCTCCGAGGACTGCTCGTCGGTCAGCCTGCGGAATCCCTCGTCCGTCATGACGGTGACGATGGGGTAGATGTGGCGGTAGAGGTCCGGGCCGCCGGTGGCCGAGTCGTCGTCCGCGGCGTCGTACAGCGCCTGCACGACGAGCGTCGTGGCCTCCTCCTCCGTCAGCTTGGAGTGGTACAGCTTCTTCATCGAGCCCCGGGCGAAGATCGATCCCGAACCGGTCGCGGCGAAGCCGTGCTCCTCGGAGCGGCCGCCGGTCACGTCGTAGGAGAAGATCCGGCCCCGCTCCTTGGCCTCGTCGTACCCCGCGAAGAGAGGGACCACGGCCAGACCCTGCATCGCCATGCCCAGGTTGCTCCGGATCATGGTGGACAGCCGGTTCGCCTTGCCTTCGAGGGAGAGGGTCGCCCCCTCCACCTTCTCGAAGTGCTCCAGCTCCAGCTGGAACAGCTTCACCATCTCCACGGCCAGACCGGCGGTGCCGGCGATGCCGACGGCGGAGAACTCGTCCGCCGGGAACACCTTCTCGATGTCCCGCTGCGCGATCATGTTCCCCATGGTCGCCCGCCGGTCACCGGCGAGGACCACGCCGCCGGGGAAGGTGGCGGCCACGATGGTCGTCCCGTGCGGCGCCTCGATGACGCCGTCGGGCAGCTTCCGGTTGCCCGGGAGCATCTCGGGCTGGTGAGCCCCGAGGAAGTCCATGAAGGACGACGACCCCGGCGTCAGGAAGGCTGCCGGTAGACGCCCTGTGCTACGAGTGTTGGGTTCCACAGGTTTCCTTCCAGATATGAGACGACCCTGCGGGCTGTGTCGGGATCGTCTCCCAACTTGCCGATGGCCGTGTTGCAGTTGAAGCAAAGTACGCCCCGGACCTTACCCGTGGTGTGGCAGTGATCCACATGTATCGCCGGACGCTTTTTGTAGATCAAACAGATTCCGCCCTGCTCCGCGACCATCTCGTCACGGTCGGCCTCGGTCATGCCGTACGAGCGCTTGAGATGGTGCGCTCGGCTCTCGACCGCCCGACACGGCTTGCAACGAGTCGACAACCCGCCCGAGGCCCGCTTGTTCCGGTCCCATTCCGAGTGCGGCTTGATCTCCTTGCAGCGACGGCAGCATTTGTGCCCCACCGGGGCTTCGACCCGGGGACGCACATTCTTCCCCTTAGCTATTTGCCGCTGCTGGTGATACTCGGCTGCGCACGGCCTGCAGTAGCACTGCAGGCCGTCGCGCATCGCACGGTTAGAAGCGAATGCATCGAGCGGCTTGATCAGTTCACACCGAGCACACCGCTTGCCAACCTCCGACACTCACCCTCCCCGAAGAGCGTCACCTTCGATTTGAAGGTGAAATCACTCTCCACCCTTCTGAACGAAGGACCGCACGAAGTCCTCGGCGTTCTCCTCGAGCACATCATCGATTTCATCGAGCACCGAGTCGACGTCGTCGGAGAGCTTTTCCTGTCGCTCCTTGAGGTCGGTCGATTCTTCGACCGCAGCCTCCTCGACCTCCTCGGTCGAGCGCTGCGCCTTCTGCTGTCCGCCGCCGGTGTCCTTGGTCGCCATGTCTAGCTCACCCCGCTCGGTTCGCACGCTCACGTCGAAAGACCCCGCGAATTCGGGATCCCTCAAGATCAGACTCTACGTCGGACCCTACAAGGAGGGCCCGACATCCGTCCCGGTACTTTCATAACGTCCGGATGTGTTCATGATTCCCGGGCCGAGGACCTTTCAGCCCCCGCGCCGGGTACCGGAAAGGCCTCAGCGCCCCGAGAGCACCCGCACCAGGTCCTGCGCCGTCCGGCACCGGTCCAGGAGCTCCTTCACGTGGGCCCTCGTCCCCCGGAGCGGTTCCAGCGTCGGGACCCGCTGGAGCGAGTCGTGGCCGGGCAGGTCGAAGATCACCGAGTCCCAGGAGGCCGCGGCCACGTCGTCCGCGTACTGCTCCAGGCAGCGGCCCCGGAAGTACGCCCGGGTGTCCTCCGGGGGTTTGCCCTGCGCCCGTTCCACCGCGGCCTCGTCCAGCAGCCGCTTCATCTTGCCCCGGGCCACCAGACGGTTGTACAGCCCCTTGTCCGGCCGCACGTCCGCGTACTGCAGGTCCACCAGGTGCAGCCGCGCCGCGTCCCAGCCCAGTCCGTCCCGGCGCCGGTAGCCCTCCAGGATCTCCCGCTTCGCGATCCAGTCGAGCTCCCCGGACAGGCCCATCGGGTCGGTCTCCAGCCGGCCCAGCACGTCCTCCCAGCGGGCCAGTACGTCCTTGGTCTGCTCGTCCGCGTCGGAGCCGAAACGCTCCTCCACGTACTTCCTGGCCAGCTCGAAGTACTCCATCTGGAGTTGTACGGCGGTCAGCGTGCGGCCGCTGCGCAGCGTGATCAGGTGGTGCAGGTCGGGGTCGTGCGAGACCTGGTGCAGGGTGCGCACGGGCTGGTCCACGGCGAGGTCGACGTTGATGTAGCCGTCCTCGATCATGGACAGGACGAGTGCGGTCGTGCCGAGCTTGAGGTAGGTGGAGATCTCGGAGAGGTTGGCGTCGCCGATGATCACGTGGAGCCGGCGGTACTTCTCGGCGTCCGAGTGGGGTTCGTCGCGGGTGTTGATGATGGGGCGCTTGAGGGTGGTCTCGAGGCCGACCTCGACTTCGAAGTAGTCGGCGCGCTGGCTGATCTGGAAGCCGTGTTCGCGGCCGTCCTGGCCGATGCCGACGCGGCCGGCTCCGGTGAAGACGATGCGCGAGACGAAGAAGGGGGTGAGGTGGCGCACGATGTCCGAGAAGGGGGTCTCCCGCTTCATCAGGTAGTTCTCGTGCGTGCCGTAGGAGGCGCCCTTGTTGTCGGTGTTGTTCTTGTAGAGGTGGATGGGCTGGGCCCCGGGCAGCTGGGCGGCCCTGACGGCCGCCTCCGCCATGATCCGCTCGCCGGCCTTGTCCCAGAGGACGGCGTCGAGCGGGTTGGTGATCTCCGGCGAGCTGTATTCGGGGTGGGCGTGGTCCACGTAGAGGCGTGCGCCGTTGGTGAGGATGACGTTGGCGAGGCCGATGTCCTCGTCGGTGAGCTGGCTGTTGTCGGCGGCCTCGCGGGCGAGGTCGAAGCCGCGGGCGTCCCGCAGCGGGTTCTCCTCCTCGAAGTCCCAGCGGGCGCGTCGCGCCCGGTGCATCGCCGCCGCGTAGGCGTTGACGATCTGGGACGAGGTGAGCATGGCATTGGCGTTCGGGTGCCCCGGGACGGAGATCCCGTACTCCGTCTCGATCCCCATTACTCGCCGTACGGTCATGCGGCCCTCCTTGCCCGGCGGCGCTCCCGTGCGGGAGCGGCGCTCAAGTACCGCTGGTGCTCCGATGCGTCGTGTGCGGTGCCCGTCCCCGCACTGCGCGACCTGCGGTACGGAAGAGCCTAGAACCACTCCGCGCTGGTGGGGAGATCATTTCGGTCATTGAATTCGACCGGTCACCGGCTGAAAAGAGCAGTCGGTAAAACAGCCGGCTGCGGGTGCCCTGGCGGGCTCCCGCAGCCGGCCCGCTTCGTTAGAGGTACTGGCCGGTGTTGGCCACCGTGTCGATGGAGCGTCCGGTGTCCGCGCCTTGCTTTCCGGTGACGAGTGTGCGGATGAATACGATCCGCTCGCCCTTCTTTCCGGAGATTCGGGCCCAGTCGTCGGGGTTGGTGGTGTTGGGGAGGTCCTCGTTCTCCTTGAACTCGTCCACGCAGGCCTGGAGGAGGTGGGCGACGCGAAGGCCCCGCTGCTTGTGCTCGAGGAAGGCCTTGATGGCCATCTTCTTCGCACGGTCCACGATGTTCTGGATCATCGCGCCCGAGTTGAAGTCCTTGAAGTAGAGGACTTCCTTGTCGCCGTTGGCGTACGTGACCTCGAGGAAGCGGTTCTCCTCGGTTTCGGCGTACATCTGCTCGACGACGGTCTGGATCATGCTGTGGACGGTGTCGGCCGTGGAGCCCTGGTGCTCGGACAGGTCGTCCGAGTGGAGGGGCAGCGTGGCCTTGAGGTACTTCGCGAAGATGTCCTTCGCCGCCTCGGCACCCGGACGCTCGATCTTGATCTTCACGTCGAGCCGGCCGGGACGCAGGATGGCCGGGTCGATCATGTCCTCACGGTTGGAGGCGCCGATGACGATGACGTTCTCCAGGCCTTCCACGCCGTCGATCTCGGCGAGCAGCTGAGGGACGATGGTGTTCTCCACGTCCGAGCTGACGCCTGATCCGCGGGTGCGGAAGAGGGATTCCATCTCGTCGAAGAAGACGATGACGGGGGTGCCCTCGCTCGCCTTCTCCCGGGCACGCTGGAAGACGAGGCGGATGTGCCGCTCGGTCTCGCCGACGTACTTGTTGAGGAGCTCGGGGCCCTTGATGTTCAGGAAGTAGGACTTGCCGGTGGGGCGGCCGGTGACCTCGGCGACCTTCTTGGCAAGGGAGTTGGCCACGGCCTTGGCGATGAGCGTCTTGCCGCAGCCGGGGGGGCCGTAGAGCAGGATGCCCTTCGGGGGCCGCAGTTCGTGTTCCTTGAAGAGGTCCGGGTAGAGGTAGGGGAGCTCGACGGCGTCGCGGATCAGTTCGATCTGGTCGCCCAGGCCGCCGATCTTGTCGTAGTCGATGTCCGGGACCTCTTCGAGGACGAGGTCTTCGACTTCGCTCTTGGGGACGATCTCGTAGACGTAGCCGGAGCGGGGTTCGAGCAGCAGGGAGTCGCCGGGGCGGATGGTGACGTCCAGGAGCGGCTCGGCGAGCCTCACCACCCTTTCCTCGTCGGTGTGCCCGACCACCAGGGCGCGCTCGCCGTCCTCGAGGATCTCCTTGAGGGTGACGATGTCCCCGGCCCGCTCGTACGCCATGGCCTCGACCACGTTGAGGGCTTCGTTGAGCATGACCTCCTGGCCGCGCCGGAGGTCTTCCGGTTCGACGCTGGGGCTCACGTTCACTCGGAGCTTGCGGCCGCCGGTGAAGATGTCGACGGTTCCGTCTTCGTTGGACTGCAGGAAGACTCCGAAGCCGGCCGGCGGCTGTGCGAGCCGGTCGACTTCTTCCTTGAGGGCCACGATCTGGTCGCGGGCCTCGCGCAGGGTATTCGCCAGACGCTCGTTCTGGGCGGATACGCCTGCCAGGTTTGTCTGGAGCTCGACGATCCGCTCTTCGAGAATCCTCGTGTGTCGCGGAGAGTCGGCGAGCTTACGTCGCAGGACGGCGATTTCCTGCTCGAGATAGGCAACCTGGCCGGCGGGGTCCTCAGACCCTCGCCCGGGCCGGATGCCGCGGTTGATGTCGTCGTCGTGGGCTGCCACGGTCCTCACCTCCTCCAAGGGGAGCTGGACGCTTTCTGACCCTACCTGGGCTGGTGGTGATTGAAACCCCTAGATCACAAAGACGGTAGGGGTGTGTCCGATCTTCACCCTTGCGTACTCCCTCACCCCAAGGAAATACCCACCCATCAACATCGGAAAGCAGCCGGTTGTAAGGTCGAAGTGTTCAACACCCGTCAGAGCTCGTGCGACTTGTCGCGAGTTGTGTCCGGGATGGATCACTCACCGCAGGGAACGGCAGGAGATATGACCGTGCAGCAGGGGGCACCCAGCGACCGGACCGTGGGCTCGGGCGAGGCCGGAGAACCACTCGAGGTCTGGATCGACCAGGACCTCTGTACGGGCGACGGGATCTGCGTTCAGTACGCCCCAGAGGTCTTCGAGCTGGACATCGACGGTCTGGCGTACGTGAAGAGCCCCGCGGACGAGCTGCTCGTGGAGGCGGGGGCGACGACTCCGGTTCCGCTGGTCCTGCTCCAGGACGTGGTGGATTCCGCGAAGGAATGTCCCGGTGACTGCATCCACGTGAGGCGGGTTTCGGACAGGGTGGAAGTCTTCGGTCCCGACGCGCAGTGAAGGTTCAAACACCTGTGGCGGACGAGTCCGTAAGCTCCTGGCGGAATTTTCCGCCGGTCCAGCGCCACTTGGCGAGCTGCTTGGTGTCGGGGCTGTAGCGGGGCACTTCGGGTGAGGAGTACCCGAGGAGCGTCGCGGTGACGAGTCCGCCGCGCACGGTGACGTCGGTGGCGGTCTGCTTGCGGCCCGCTTCGAGCAGGGTGGCGACGACGCGGGGCTTCGCGTCCTTCGCGGTGTCCTGGGCGAGTACGTAGAGCGCGTGCGGCGGGGTTCCGGAGCCGGCGTCGCAGCGGACGGCGGCCACGGTCTCGGGGCGGCCGTCGCCGTCGAGGTCGCCTTCGGCGGTGGCCGTGACGGCCTGCGGGGCCCCTTTGCAGTCCAGGGGGTACGCGATCGCGTGCGCGTCGGGAGCGGCCGCCTGGGGGCCGTTCGCGGGCCGGGGGGAGGGCGTGGCCGACGCGGGGCCCGCCGGCCCGGCCCCGGCTTCGGTGGCCTGGCTCGGCTGGAGGAGTCCCGCGCCGGCGATGACGGCGGCCAGGGCCGAGGCGGTGGCGAGCCAGTGGACGGGCCGGGCCCGGTGGTGCGCCGGGGTGTGCGGTGTCGGCGCCGACTCGGCGGTGCTGTGCGGCACGCGGGGTGTCTCCTGTGCGAAGGGTGACGGGGAGCCAGCATCGTGCCACACCTCACATCGGAGTGGAACGGGCGGGTCCGGGCCGGCCGAGCCGGTATCGGGGCAACGAAAAGACGCCGTGGCGCAGTTCCCGGATCGTACGGGGAACTGCGCCACGGCGTCCGTGTGTTGGGTGGCCCGTGCGGGCCGGTCGCCCGGTGGTTCAGTCGCGGTCGCCGGCCGCGGGGGCCGCGGGTTCGGCGGGGGCCGCGGACTTGGAGCCGGAGCCGCTGCCGGGGCCGTCGTAGTCCTCGCCGTAGGCACCCTTGGAGGGGCGGCGGCGGCGCATGGGCGGCTCGACGCCGTCCGCGAGGCGGCGTGCGGTGACGAGGAAGCCGGTGTGGCCGATCATCCGGTGGTCCGGGCGGACGGCGAGGCCCTCGACGTGCCAGTTGCGGATCATCGATTCCCAGGGCTGCGGTTCGGCGTAGCAGCCGAACTCGCGGATGGATTCGACGGTCCGGGAGAGCTGGGTGGTGGTGGCCACGTAGCAGCAGAGGATGCCGCCGGGGACCAGCGCCTTGGAGACGGCCTCCAGGCACTCCCAGGGGGCGAGCATGTCGAGGATCACGCGGTCGACGTCCGTGTCGGACAGGTTGTCCTGGAGGTCGCCCACGGTCAGCTGCCACGCGGGGTGCGGGCCGCCGAAGTAGCGCTCGACGTTGGCCGTGGCGATCTCGGCGAAGTCCGGGCGGCGCTCGTAGCTGTGGAGCATGCCCTGGTCGCCGATGGCGCGCAGCAGGAAGCTGCTCAGGGAGCCGGAGCCCACACCTGCTTCCACGACGCGGGCGCCGGGGAAGATGTCGGCGAAGGCCAGGATCTGGCCCGCGTCCTTGGGGTAGACCACGGCGGCGCCGCGGGGCATGGACAGGACATAGTCGGGGAGCAGGGGACGCAGCGCGAGGTAGGCGACGTTGCCCGTGGTACGGACAACGCTGCCCTCGGGAGAGCCGATCAGCTCGTCGTGCGGGAAGGAACCCTTGTGGGTGTGGAAATTCTTCCCGGCTTCGAGCGTGAACGTGTAGTGGCGGCCCTTGGGGTCGGTGAGCTGAACCTGGTCCCCGACCTCGAAGGGCCCGCGTCGGCGGGCGGCACCGGTCGGTTCGGACATGTGACCAGTGTATTGGCTTCAGGACTGGGGCCGCGCCATGGCCTTCACGAAGGCCTTCTCGACGTCCTGGGTGGAGAGCACTCCGTAGATCTCGCCGCCGGGTTCGAGGACGAGGTATTCGGTGGCGGGGGTGGTGCGCAGGTGGTCGAGGAGTTCTTCGCCGGTGAGGTCCGCGGAAACCTTCATGCCGTCGGTGAGGTCCTGGGAGAGGGTGCTGACGGCGATCCAGGGGCGGCGGTGTTCGGGGACGGAGGCGATGGCGGTCTCGCGGACGATGCCGGTGGGGTCGCCGAGTCCGTCGACGACGACGAGGGCGCGGGCGCCGGCTTCGTTGGCGCGGCGCAGGGCTTCGGAGAGGGGGGTGGCGTTCTCCACGGGGATGGCGCGGCGGGTGAGCCTGCGGGCGTGGAGTTCCGGGAGGTGTTCGCGCAGGCGGGCCATGCGCAGGCTGTTGCCGGCGCCGGTCCAGATGATGGCGGCGAGGATCGCGGCGAGCAGGGCGTCCATGACGGTGTCCATGCCGCCGATCTCCTGGACGGGGCTGCCGAGGACTCCGGTGTGCGTGAGGAGCGGCAGGCCGAGGAGGACGGTGACGGCGAGGCCGCGGCCGACCCAGGCGGCGGCGATGGTGCCGGCCATGGGTTTGCCGGTGATGCCCCAGATGACGGCGCGGAGCATGCGGCCGCCGTCGAGGGGCAGTCCGGGGAGGAGGTTGAAGGCGGCGACGAGGAGGTTGGAGATCATCAGGCCGCCGAGGAGGACGCCCGGGACGCTGGCGGGTTCGACGGCGTTCATGCCGAGGTAGAAGGCGCCGGCGAGGAGGAGGGAGAGCAGGGGGCCGACGAAGGCGAGGACGAATTCGCGGCCGGGGGTCTCGGATTCCTTCTCGATCTCGGAGACGCCGCCGAAGAACTGGAGCTGGATGCGGCGCACGGGGAGTTTGAAGCGCAGGGCGGCGACGGTGTGGGCGAGTTCGTGGACGAGTACCGAGGCGTAGAAGGCGACGGCGAAGAAGAGGGCGACCAGGTAGCGGGCGGGGCCGAGGTCGGGGAGGATCCGGTCGAGCTGGTCGCCGAAGACCCAGGTGATGAGGGCGGCGACGAGGAACCAGCTGGGCGAGACGTAGACGGGCACGCCGAAGGGGCGGCCCATGAGGAGTCCGCCGCCCGGTCCGGAGCGCCGGCCCGCGCGCTCGCCGGTTTCGTCGGTGTCTGCCACGGTTGTCCTTCGTTCGCTGCTGTCCGGCGCAGTGGGGGCGTCGGCGGTTCTTCCTGCTTCTTCCCATTGTGGTGCGGGGGCGCCGTAGCGCGGTGTGATGCTCTGATCATGCAGTGCGAGGGTGCTCGGAGTCGATGGTATGCGCGTGCTGTCGGTGGCGGGTCGTAGGGTTTTGCGTATGACGACGAGCCCAGGCAGCGGTCCGGACGGCGCGGCGCCCGATGCCGTGCCCAGCAGTGTGCCCACTTCCGCGCCGCCCAGCCCTGTCCCGGTCTCCGCACCGGGCGAGGCGGCGGGCGGTGCGGCGGGCGGTGCGGCGGCGGGCGCGGGCGAGCCCGCGGCCGGCCCGGGGGGCGTGGCCGTGGCGCCGACGTCGCTGTCCCCGTCCCGGGCGAGCGATTTCATGCGGTGTCCGCTGCTGTACCGGTTCCGGGTGATCGACAAGCTGCCGGAGAAGCCCAGTGCGGCGGCGACCCGGGGCACGCTGGTGCACGCGGTGCTGGAGCGGCTCTTCGACCATCCGGCGCAGGAGCGGACGGCGCCGCGGGCCAAGGCGCTGATCCCGGGGCAGTGGGACCGGCTGCTGGAGTCGAAGCCGGAGCTGACGGAGCTGTTCCCGGCGGGTGACGAGGGGGCGGGGCTGGCGCGGTGGCTGACGGAGGCCGAGGCGCTGGTGGACCGGTGGTTCACGCTGGAGGACCCGACGCGGCTGGAGCCGGTGGAGCGGGAGTTCTTCGTGGAGACCGAGCTGGAGTCGGGGCTGCGGCTGCGCGGGATCATCGACCGGGTGGACGTGGCGCCGACGGGCGAGGTGCGGATCGTCGACTACAAGACGGGCAAGGCGCCGCGGCCGGAGTACGCCGAGGGCGCGCTGTTCCAGATGAAGTTCTACGCGCTGGTGGTCTGGCGGCTGAAGCAGGTGCTGCCGCGGCGGCTCCAGCTGGTGTACCTGGGCAGTGGGGACGTGGTGACGTACGACCCGGTGGTCGAGGACCTGGAGCGGATGGAGCGCAAGCTGCTGGCGCTGTGGGACGCGATCCGGGAGGCGACGCGGACGGGTGTCTGGCGGCCGCGGGCGACGAAGCTGTGCGGCTGGTGTGATCATCAGGCGGTGTGTCCCGAGTTCGGGGGGACTCCCCCGGTCTATCCGCTGACCATCGCGCCGCGTGCCGCGCCCGGGGGTTCCGCGCTGCCGTAGGCCGTCCGCCCGTCGCGGATCTTGCCGGACCCGAGCCGTCCGGGGGTCCGGGTCAGGGCAGAATGGGCGGCGTCCCCCGACGGCGTCCGACGAATACGAGGTAGACCCCGTGGCGATCCGCGTACTGCTGGTCGACGACCAGCCGCTCCTGCGCACCGGTTTCCGGATGATCCTGGAGGCCGAAGAGGACCTCGCGGTGGTCGGCGAGGCCGGGGACGGTCTGCAGGCGCTGGACCAGGTGCGGGCGCTGCAGCCCGATGTGGTGCTGATGGACATCCGGATGCCGCGGATGGACGGGGTGGAGGCGACCCGGCAGATCACGGGTCCGGGCCGGGACGGTCCGGCGCGGGTGCTCGTGCTGACGACCTTCGACTTGGACGAGTACGTCGTGGAGGCGTTGCGGGCGGGGGCGAGCGGGTTCCTGCTGAAGGACGCGCCCGCCGTCGAGCTGGTGCAGGCGATCCGGGTGGTGGCGGGCGGCGAGGCGATGCTGGCGCCGAGCATCACGCGGCGGCTGCTGGACAAGTACGCGGGTCATCTGCCGTCGGGCGAGGACAGTGTTCCGCACGCGCTGGGAACGCTGACCGAGCGCGAGGTGGAGGTGCTGAAGCTGGTGGCCCGGGGGCTGTCCAACGCGGAGATCGCGGCGGACCTGTTCGTGTCGGAGACGACGGTGAAGACGCACGTGGGCCATGTGCTGACGAAGCTGGGCCTGCGGGACCGGGTGCAGGCCGCGGTGTACGCGTACGAGAGCGGTCTGGTGCGGCCGGGCGCCGGTCAGTAGCGGCGGGCGTCCCGGGCGCGGCCCTGCCGGGGCGCCGGGCCACCGCGCCGCCGCCGCGCCGTCACGGCGTCACGGCGTTACGGCAAGGGCCCGTCTCCGCGGTTCGCGGAGGCGGGCCCTTGTCCGTGGGTGCCGGTCAGCCCTTGCTGATCTCCCAGAAGCGGAAGACGGTCGAGGGGTCCAGGGACCACTGCAGGCCGGTCACGTTCCGGCGGGTGACGGCGTACTGCTTGCTCTGCCAGAGCGGGAGGATCGGGACCTCGTCGGCGACGATGTCCTGCAGGCGGCCGTAGTCGGTGGCGGCGGCGCTGCGGTCGGCCTTCGCGGAGGTCGCCGGGATGATCGTCCCGGTGATCTCCTTGTTGTCGTAGTTGTTGTGCAGGACGTTGTCCGGGCCGAAGAACGGCTGGGTGAAGTTGTCGGCGTCCGGGTAGTCGGGCACCCAGCCCTTCACGTAGACGCCGTACTTGCCGTCGGCGACGTCCTTCTCGTACTGCTCGGACTCGACGGACTTGACGTCGGCCTCGAAGAGGCCGCTGTCGTTGAGCTGCTTGGCGATCAGCTGGAATTCCTGCTCCGTGGACGGGCCGAAGCGCGAGGGCGTCGAGTACAAGGTGATCTTGACCTTGTCCTTGATGCCGGCGGCGTGCAGGACGGCCTTGGCCTTCGCGGGCTGGGGGCTGCCGCCGTAGCGGTCGAAGAAGGCGGTGGTGTGCGAGGCGATGCCGGCCGGGACGATCGAGTAGAGCGAGGTGGCCGTGCCGTCGTAGACCTCCTTGACGAGGGCTTCGCGGTCGACGAGGTAGGCGATGGCCTTGCGGACGGGGAGCTTCCCGACGACCGGGTCGTTCATGTTGAAGACGAGGTGTTCGACTTCGGCGCCGGAGCCCTGGACGACCTCGACCTTCTGGTCGCCGGTCTTGGAGGCGAGGCCGGCGATGTCCTTGGCGGCGAGGCCCCGGAAGGCGAAGTCGACGTCGCCGCTTTCGAGGACCTTCCTGAGGGCGGCCTGGTCGTGGTCGAAGAACTTCATGGTGACGCCGCTGTTCTTCGGCTTCGCCTTGCCGTTGTAGGACTCGTTGACGGAGAAGCCGGCGCTCTTCTCGTTGATGGAGTCCAGCTTGTAGATGCCCGAGCCGATGGCCTTGCCGTCCGTGCGGAGCTTGTCCGCGGGGTACTCGCTGTGGTCGACGATGGAGCCGGCGCCCGAAGCGATCTTGCTCGGGAACGTCGCGTCGGAGTACTTGAGGTGGAAGATGACCGTCTTGTCGTCGGGGGCCTCGATGGAGCCGATCGACGCGAGCATGACGGCGGGGCCGTTCTCGTCGTTGATCTTCAGGGTCCGCTCGAAGGAGTACTTGACGTCCTTCGAGGTGAGGCTGTTGCCGTTGCTGAACTTCAGGCCGTCGCGCAGGGTGCACTTGAACACCTTGCTGTCCGCGCCCTCGAAGCCGCAGGACTGCGCGGCGTCGGGCTCGGGCGTGGTGCCGCCCTTGGGGAAGCCGAGCAGGGACTGGAAGACGTTGTTGAAGAGCAGCCACGAGCCGGAGTCGTAGCCCGAGGCGGGGTCCGTGGCCTTCACCTTGTCGGATATGCCCATGATGACGCCCTTGCCGCTGCCGGCGTTCGAGCCATCCGTCGACCCGCAACCGCTGAGCAGCGCGGCGGCGGTGGCCGCGCCGAGCGGGGCTGCCAACCACTGGTTACGTCTCATCACGCGAACGTCCTTCACAGTCTCACTGGCTCGTTTGGTTTCTGGTTCCGGCCCACGGTGTCCGCTGCCGGCCGCCGTGCTGGTCAGCCGCTGACGCCGCGGCCGAGTTCCCACAGCTGGAGGTCGGAGATGGCATTGACGGACCACTCCACCCCGGTGATGCCGTCGCGGGCGGCGACGTACTGCTTGCCCTGCCACAGGGGCAGGACGGGGACGTCGTCGGCGACGATGTCCTGCATCTCCGTGATCGCGGGGACGGCGACGCCGCGGTCGACGGCCCGGCGGGATTCGGGGATGAGCCTGGTGCGCACCGCGGTGTTGGCGTAGGGCGTGCCCAGGAAGTTGTCCTGCTCCAGGAACGGGGCGAGGAAGTTGTCGGCGTCGGGGTAGTCGGGGAACCAGCCGAGCCCGTAGGCGGCGTAGTCGCCCTTCTTCTGCGCGGGCCGGAAGTCGGCCCAGTCGGCGCCCTGGACGGTGATGTCGAAGAGCTGGGTGGAGTTCAGCTGGGCCTTGAGGGCTTCGAACTCGGCCGCGGTGCCGTCGCCGTAGTGGTCGTTGGTGTAGTTGAGGGTCAGCTTGACGGGGGTCTTGATCCCGGCGTTCTTCAGGAGTTCGGCGGCCTTGGCGGTGTTGGCCTCGCCGTACTTGTTGAAGAAGGAGTTGACGTGGCCGGTCAGGGTGGTGGGGACCAGCGAGTACAGGGGCTGCGCGGACTTTCCGTAGACCTTGGCGATGACGGCGTTGCGGTCGACGGCTGCCGCGAGGGCCTGGCGGACGGCCTTGTCCTTGACGGTGGGGGCGTCCGTGTTGAAGGCGAGGTAGCGGATCTCCAGGCCGGGCATCGGGAAGAGCTTGACGCCCTTGGGGGGCTTGGCGGAGAGCTCGGCGATCCGGGCGGGCGACAGGGTGCGGGAGACGACGTGGACGGTGCCGCTCTCCAGGGCCTTGGCCATGGCGTCGGAGTCCTCGAAGGCGCGCAGTTCGGCCTTGTCGTTCTGCAGCTTCAGATCGCCCTTGTAGTGGGGGTTCTTGCTGAAGACGGCGCGGACGAGCCGGTTGTCCTTGACCTCGGCCTTCATGGTGTACGGGCCCGAGCCGTCGACGGAGAATCCGGCGCGGAGCTTCTTGGCGTCGTACTTCTTGGCGCTGACGATGCCGGCCGCGGGGGTGGAGAGCTTGTGCGGGAACGTGGCGTCGGGGGTCTTGAGGTGGAAGACGACGGTGTCGGGGCTCTTGACCTCGACGGTGTCGATGGTGGAGAGCAGCGAGGAGGGGCCGTTCTCGTCCTTGATGGCCCGGACCCGGTCGATGGAGAACTTGACGTCCTGCGCGGTGAGCGGGTCCCCGTCGGCGAACGTGAGGCCGGGGCGCAGGGTGCAGCGGTAGCTCTCGTTGCCGGTGTCGGTGAAGCGGCAGTCGGAGGCCGCTTCGGGGACGGGCTGGCCGCCGCCGCGGGGGGTGTGCATCAGCGTCTGGACGGTCTGGCGGAGGATGTTCCAGCTGCCGGCGTCGTAGGCGTAGGCGGGGTCGAGCGGGGCGGGGGCGTAGTCGGCTGCCTCGAACCGGTCAGTGGTTCCGACGACGATCGCCCCGGTTCCCGCTGCTCCGCCGCTGGTGCTGCCGCAAGCGGTCAGCGCGGGGGTGAGCAGTGCGGCGGCGGCCGTCAGCACCATGGTCTTGCGGTTCATGCTGGAAGTACTCCCTCGACCCGGCACTTGTTCAAAGCGGCGTGGAGGGCATGTGCGACGGTCGCCCGTTCTGGGCGGAACGATCGGGCCGGTGATGTGACGATCGGTCCACGCGGTTCCGGATCAGGGGTGTGTGTCCGGGACGGCTGAGGTGCGGCGCTATGCCCGGACCGACATTAGTGGCCTGCGGAGGGTTGGCTTGAACCGGTCGGAGCGGGGGCGTCATCGCACCGTGATGGGAGCGGACGGGGGGTGAGCGCCGGGCCGTTCGCAGATCGGTCAGGTGCTGATCAATGCGGACACAAGGGGTGGTCGGCGGGGGGCCGGAGTGGTGCGAAGGGGACCTTGCGGGTGACAAAGCTCACCCGGGACAACTCCCCCCTGGAGGGATGGAATTTCGGCCTCCGGGGAATCACGCGAAAGATCCGTCCGTGGGACCCGGGTCCCACGGACGGATCGTCCGGTACGGAGCGTGCGCGGTCAGTTCAGCGGAGTGATGAGGGAGCGCAGGAACGGCAGGTCCACGTCCTCGAGGGAGCGCACGACGGTCCGGCCGGGGGCGGGCTCGATGTGGCCGACCGAGGGGATCGCGACCACGCGGCAGCCGGCCGCCTCGGCGGCGGCCACGCCGGTGGCGGTGTCCTCGATGACGGCGCAGCGGGAGGGGTGCGCGCCGAGGGTGCGGGCGGCCAGGAGGTAGGGGTCGGGGTGCGGCTTGGTCCGGGGGACGTCGTCGCCGGCGACCGTGAGGTGGAAGCGGTGGCCGAGGGTGAGCAGCACCTGGTCGATGATGCGCCGGTGGGAGGCGGAGACGAGGGCGGTGGGGACGTTGTGCCGGGCCAGCTCGGCGAGCAGCCGTTCGGCGCCGGGCATGAGGGGTACGCGGTCCGCGATGCGGGCCTCGAAGCGTTCGTTGAGCAGGACGCTGAGTTCGGCGAGGCCGATGGCGGCACCGGTGGAGGCGATGAGGAATCCGGCGCTGCGGGTCATGGGGCCGCCGACGACGACGTCCCGCCAGGCTTCGTCGAGGCGGTGGCCGAGTGCGGCGAAGACGTCGACCTCGATCTCCCACCAGAATCCCTCGGTGTCGACGAGGGTGCCGTCCATGTCGAGCAGCACCGCCTGCAGGGCGTGTCCGTCGGCCGTACGGGCGACGGGGGCGGGGACTGTGCTCGTCATGCGCGCACCTCTCTGGTGGTCCCGGGGGGACGAGAAGGCCGGTCACCTCTCCTCCGGGGGCGTGCCCGGGGGAACAGGTGACCGGCCTGTATGGGACCGACTAGTGTACGCCGGTCCGTCTCATCGTGCGTTGAAATACTTCGCTTCGGGGTGGTGGATGACGATGGCGTCGGTGGACTGCTCGGGGTGGAGCTGGAACTCCTCGGAGAGGTGGACGCCGATGCGCTCGGGCTGGAGGAGGTCGGCGATCTTGGCGCGGTCCTCCAGGTCGGGGCAGGCGCCGTAGCCCAGGGAGAAGCGGGCGCCGCGGTACTTGAGGTCGAACATGTCCTCGACCTTGGAGGGGTCCTCGCCGCCGAATCCGAGTTCGGCGCGGACCCGGGCGTGCCAGTACTCGGCCAGGGCCTCGGCGAGCTGGACGGACAGGCCGTGCAGTTCGAGGTAGTCGCGGTAGGAGTCGGAGGCGAAGAGCTTGGCCGTGGCCTCGCCGATCTTCGAGCCGACGGTGACGACCTGGAGGCCGACGACGTCGGTCTCGCCGGACTCCTCGGGGCGGAAGAAGTCGGCGAGGCACAGGCGGCGGCCGCGGCGCTGGCGGGGGAAGGTGAAGCGGGTCCGCTCGTTGCCGGCGTCGTCGAGGATGATCAGGTCCTCGCCCTTGGACACGCAGGGGAAGTAGCCGTAGACCACGGCGGCTTCGAGGAGGTTGTCGGTGTGGAGCTTGTCGAGGAGGCCGCGCAGGCGGGGCCGGCCCTCGGACTCCACGAGTTCCTCGTACGTCGCTCCGCCGGCGCGGGCCTGCTTGAGGCCCCACTGGCCCTTGAACAGCGCGCCCTCGTCCAGCCAGGAGGCGTAGTCCTTGAGCGGGATGCCCTTGACGACGCGTGTGCCCCAGAACGGCGGGGTGGGGACGGGGTTGTCGACGGAGGTGTCGGAGCGGCCGCCGGGCTCCTGCGGCTCCTCCACCTGGAGGACGGGGTTGTCCCGCTTGGCCACGCGGCGCTGCTTGAGCTCGGGGAGGCTGGCTCCGGGGACCCCGCGCTTGACGGCGATGAGGGCGTCCATGAGGCGCAGGCCTTCGAAGGCGTCGCGGGCGTAGCGGACTTCGCCCTCGTAGATCTCGTGGAGGTCCTGTTCGACGTAGGCGCG
>NZ_JBEXOV010000058.1:0-49008 GCF_040611715.1 Streptomyces sp. NPDC006544
GGAAGAGCCCGCGCTTGACCTCGAACAGTCCGAAGGTCGCGCCCTCCCCCGCCACGCGGATGTCGGTGCCCTGGAGGATCTCCGTCCCGCCGGCCCCGCTCGCCGGCCGGGCCTCGATGCCGGCCTTGCGCCCGGCGGTCATCCCGCCGGCCCACGCCGGCAGCGCCGGCAGCGCCCCGGGCGCCGCGCCCGGGAGCACGCCGGGTCCGAGCCGGGCCTCGACGAGCCGCCGGTGCAGGTGGCGGGCGTCCCCGGGCCGGTCCTCGGGCCGCTTGGCGAGCAGGTCGAGCACCACCCGCTCGAAGTACCCGGGCAGCTCGGGCCGGTGCTCGCGCGGCGGCACGGGCTCGGTGTCGCGGTGGCCGACCAGGACGGACCACGAATCGCCGAGGTCGAAGGGCGGGGCACCGGTGGCGATCTCGTAGAGGACGCAGCCCAGCGAGTAGAGGTCGCTGCGGTGGTCGACCTCGCCCCCCGCGATCTGTTCGGGCGACATGTAGTGCGGGGTGCCCATGGCCATGCCGCCGCCGGTCAGCTTCGCGGTGAAGCCGATGTCCGCGGCGAGGCGGGCGATGCCGAAGTCGCAGATCTTCACCGTGCCGTCGGCGAGCCGCATGATGTTGGCGGGCTTGAGGTCGCGGTGTACCACGCCCTGGTCGTGCGTGTAGCCGAGGGCGGCGGCCATCTGCTCCGCGACGTCGACGACCACGTCCACGGGCAGCGGGCGGGCCTCGTTGTCCTCCAGGAGCTGGCTGAGGTTGCGGCCTTCGAGCAGCTCCATGACGAGGTAGAGGGGTCCGCCCGTGGCGCTGTCGTCGCCGAAGTCGTGCACGACGGTGACGCCCCGGTGCTGGAGGGACGCGGCGACGCGCGCCTCGCGGCGGAAGCGCTCGCGCAGCACCTGGGTGAAGTGGGCGTCCTGCTCGGGGCCTATGGGCTTGAGGCACTTCACGGCCACGTGGCGGCCGAGCGACTCGTCCCGGGCACGCCACACCTCGCCCATGCCTCCGCGGCCGATCAGGTCGAGCGAACGGTACCGGCCTTGGATCAGTCTGGACTCCGCCATGTCTTGAAGTCGCCCCCGTGTGTCGTGCTACGCCCTCCCCGGCCCGTCCAGTATGGACGCTGATGTACGCAGTGTGTACGGAGAGGGACGGCTCCCGGGGCCCATGCGGCGCATCGCTCTCAAGATGTGACCTGGAGGCAGCTGCCAGCGCAGACCTGCGGGAATGCTGCGCAGCAGGCTACCGGTGAGACGCAGGCGCCGGGTGATGTTGCGCGGTGCCGGGGCGGGGCGGCCGTACAGCCGGTGCGCGTAGGCCGGGAGGGATCCGTAGGCGAGGGCGGCGAGCGGTCGCCACACCAGGTTTCGGCCAGGGACCAGGAGCGGGTGGACGGGCGGGCCGCACAGGAAGGCGTCCACGGCGTGGGCGTCGGGTCCGGCGGCGAGCTCGGGGCGGATCCGCTCGAAGTAGGCGGCGAGGGCCGCCGTGTCCCCCGGCACCCCGCACGGGTCGAGCCCGACGAGCCGGGCGTTGACGGTGTTCTCGGCCACGTAGCGGTCGGTCTGGGCGGGGCTGAGCGGGATCCCGGAGCGGCGCAGGACGTGCAGGAAGCTGTCTATCTGGGCGCAGTGGATCCACAGGAGCAGTTCGGGGTCGTCGACGGGGAAGCGGGCGCCGGTGGCCGGATCGGTCGCGGACAGCATGCGGTGGATCTTGCGGACGCGGGCGCCGGCCCGTTCGGCGGCCTCGGTGGTGCCGTAGGTGAGGGTGCCGACGAAGTCGGCGGTGCGCAGCAGCCGCCCCCAGGCGTCTCCCGGGCCCCGTTCGCCGCTGAACGCGGAGCTGTTCTCCACGACCCCGCGGACGGCGCGGGGGTGCAGGGCCTGGAGGTAGAGCGCGCGGACCCCGGCGATCCACATCATCGGGTCGCCGTGGCACTGCCAGGTCACGGAGTCGGGTCCGTAGAGCCCGGGGTCGGGTCCGCCGCTCTCGCCCATGCCCGCTCCTCTTCCCTCCGGCGCGCGGCGCGCCGGCGTGCCCGGCCGTGTGCCCGGCCGTGTGCCCGGCCGCCCGCACGTGAAGCCTTCCACCCGGCGGCCGCACGTACGCGCCGCTAGGATTCCCCGTCGGCGGACCGCACCCGCTTCCCCTCTCGGCTCCCCTCTCGACGAGGAGGCACGTACATGCGTCGCACGGGACCACTCGAAGGCCGGGCCGCCGAAGGACCGGGCGGACGGCACGGCGGACGGCTCGAGGGCCGGGTGGCCGTGATCACGGGCGGCTCGTCCGGCATCGGGCTGGCGACGGCCCACCGCTTCGTACGGGAGGGAGCCCGGGTCTTCATCACCGGCCGCCGGGCGGACGAACTCGCTTCGGCGGTCCTGGAGCTGGGCGAGAACGCCGTCGCCGTCCGCGGTGACGCCTCCCGGGTCGAAGACCTGGACCGGCTGTTCGCGGTCGTCGCGGACGCGGGACTTCTCGTCGACGTGCTGGTGGCCAACGCGGGCGGCGGTCCGCCGGGCGGCTTCGCCGAGGTCACGCAGGAGCAGTTCGACGCGACCTCGGACCTGAACTTCCGGGGCTCCTTCTTCACCGTCCAACGGGCCCTGCCCCTGCTTCGGGACGGTGCCTCGGTCATCCTGCTGGGCTCGGCCGCCGGATCCTCGGCCTCCACGCGGTTCGGCGTGTACGCCGCGACGATGGCGGCCGTACGGTCGCTCGCGCGCAGCCTCGCGCTGGAGCTCGCTGGGCGCTCGATCCGGGTCAACACCCTGAGCCCGGGACCGGTCGATACCCCCGCCCTGGCCGGGGCGCCGGCCGCCGTACGTGCGCGGGCGATCGCCGGCGTCCCGCTCGGCCGGGCCGGCCGCCCCGAGGAGGTCGCCGCGGCGGCCCTGTTCCTCGCCTCGCACGAGAGCAGTTTCATCACCGGCGTCGAACTCTTCGTGGACGGCGGCGCGGCCCAGGTCTGACCCGGAGGCGCGCCCCGCGCCTCCGGGGCGGATCCGGAACCTCATTGCTTGCAGCCGTCGGCGGTCGGGCCGGGCGACGGCGTGCGCATCGGTCAGTGGGTGCGGAGACTGCCGGTGTACACGTCCGTACGGTTCTGCGGTGCGCCGGAGTGGGTCTCGGTGAGCACCGCCCGTACTCCCTTGTCGTCCGCCACCAGGCCTTGGTAGTCGCCGAGGAAGTGGCCTTCGGCGAACGGTGCTTGCAGCCAGTCGAAGATCCGCGAGATGCGTCGCTCCGTCAGGCGCTTCGGGTCCCCGTACGGCAGGGTGGCCGGCTGGGGCGCTGGTGTCGACGAACGGCCGGGCTTTGCTCCAGGTGCGGCCGCCGTCGCGAGTGACGGAGATGTAGCCCGGACCGTCGAGGGAGCTGGGGCCGGGCGGGTCGTTGTCGAGGCGGTTCCAGACCTGGTAGGCGGTGCCCTTGCGGATCGGGTCGGCGGTGAGTGAGGGCTTGTCGTTGAAGAAGGGCTGCTCGTCGACGTGCGTGGCGGTGTGGTTCTGCCAAGTGCGGTCGCCGTCGCGGGACGTGACGGCCAGGAGGGCGCTGCGCGTGCTCTTCGTGAAGTCGACGCCCTCCCCGCCGGCGTAGACCGTGCCGTCCGGTCCGGTGCTCACCCAGGGGTTGGAGGCCCGTTCGTAGTCCGCGCCGCCGGGGGTGCACAGGCTGAACGGCAGCGTGCGTTGTCACCCCTTCCGATCAATGACGAGGGCAACTGCTGCAAGGGCGGTACGCAGGACGGGGAGCAGACCGACTGAATCCCGCGACGCGCCCCGCAGCCACGCGCTGCGGGGCGCTCCGCGTGAGACGAGGTCAGCGGCGTACGCGGGGCATGCCGAGGCCGATCCACGAGATGATCTCGCGCTGGATCTCGTTGTTGCCGCCGCCGAAGGTGAAGATCACCGCACTGCGGTAGCCGCGTTCCAGTTCGCCGTGCAGGACCGCGCCCGCGGAGCCGTCCTTGAGGAAGCCGGCCGCGCCGACCACTTCCATCAGCCAGGCGTACGCGTCCCTGCGCGCCTCGGAGCCGTACACCTTGACGGCGGAGGCGTCCTGGGGGGTGAGGGTGCCGTCCTGGACGGCGTTGACCATCTGCCAGTTCAGCAGTTTCATCGCGTCGAGCCGGGCGTGGGTGCGGGCGAGGCGGCTGCGGACCCAGGTGAGGTCGATGACGCGGCGGCCGTCGGCGAGCTTCGTGTCGGCGGCCCAGCGCTGGACGTCGTGCAGGGCGCGGATGGCCATGGTGCCGTGGGCGGCGAGGGTGACGCGCTCGTGGTTGAGCTGGTTGGTGATCAGGCGCCAGCCCTTGTTCTCCTGGCCGACGCGGCGGCCGGCGGGGACGCGGATGTTCTCGTAGTAGCTGGCCGTGGTGTCGTGCGAGGCGAGGGTGTTGATGAGGGTGCAGGAGTAGCCGGGGTCGCTGGTCGGCACGAGGAGCATGGTGATGCCCTTGTGCGCCGGGGCCTGCGGGTCGGTGCGCACGGCGAGCCAGACCCAGTCGGCGGTGTCGCCGTTGGTGGTCCAGATCTTCTGTCCGTCGACCACGTAGGTGCCGGTCTCCTCGTCGCCCTCGCGGACGGCCTTGCACTTGAGGGAGGCGAGGTCGGTGCCGGCGTCGGGCTCGCTGTAGCCGATGGCGAAGTCGATCTCGCCGGCGAGGATCTTGGGGAGGAAGTACGCCTTCTGCTCGTCCGTGCCGAACTGCATGAGGGTCGGCCCGACGGTGTTGAGCGCCATCAGCGGGAGCGGTACGACGGCCTGCGCGGCCTCGTCGAAGAAGATGAACTGGTCCATGGGCGACATCCCGCGCCCGCCGTACTCCTCGGGCCAGCCGACGCCGAGCCAGCCGTCGGCCCCCAGCCGGCGGATGGTCTCCCGGTAGAAGCGCTTCTGCTCGGCGGGATCCCCGTACCGGGCATGGACGTCGTCGGGGATCAGCTCGGCGAAGTAGGCGCGCAGCTCGGTGCGCAACTGCTGCTGCTCAGGCGTGTATTCGAGGTGCACGGCCCCTCCGGGTCTCTCGTGGCTGGCCGGCTCGCGGGCGTCCGTCGCCGGTGCGGGGGCAGACTAGAACCTGTTACAAGAATCTGGAAGGGTCGGCGAGGGATCAGCGGCGGAACCCGGCGGAGCGGCAACGCCCTTAGGATGCGCTCCATGATCTTGGAGAGTGCACTGCTCGACGTCCGCCCCGGCCTGGAGGAGGAGTTCCTCGCCGCGTTCGCGCGGGCCAGGCCGCTGATCTCGGTCCAGAAGGGCTTCCGGTCGCTGGAGCTGCGGCGGTGCCTGGACGAGGCGCGCGGATCGCGTTTCCTGCTCCAGGTGGAGTGGGAGGCGCTGGCCGACCACACCGAGGGCTTCCGCCGCTCGGCCGAGTACGAGCAGTGGCGGGCGCTCCTGCACCGCTTCTACGAGCCGTTCCCCGAGGTCGAGCACTACGGCGAACCCCTGCTCACGGCGTAGCCGCGGCGGGGACCGCCCGTGACCCGCCTCAGATGACGAGCAGGTCGAAGTACATCAGGTCGCGCTGCGCGTCGATGCAGATCTCGCTCGTGCCCGAGGACTCCGCGCCCGGGGGTTCCGTGCCCGCGGGCTCCGTGCCCGACTCGGCCACGAGCGTGTCGAAGTGCGCGCTGCGCTGCCACTGCGCGTCGGCCGGCAGGTGGGGCTTCAGCGGGCCCGGCAGGTCCCGCGGGACGGCCGCGAAGAAGGTGGAACCGTCGCCCATCGCCCTCCGGGCGCCTCCCGGGCCCAGTCGGGCGACGCCGACGACGCGGACGCGCCGGTCGGGACTCGGGAGGGTGAACCGGTCACCGTGGTCGTCGATGTCGTAGGCCTGCCAGTGCGCCGCGGGGAGCTCGCCCGTGTACGGGGCGAACCGCGCGTTCAGCGGTTCCAGGTCGGTGCGGATCCTGCGCCGCGGGTCCTCGTCCCCCGCCATCGCGGCGGCCACACCCCATCCGGCCCCCGCGAGGACGAGCGGGGCCCCCAGCATCAGGAGAAGTCTCCGTCTGCCGGTGCGACCCCGCTGCGCGTCCATCGAGTCCCCCCGGGTACTTCCGCCGCTCGCTCAGTTCAAGGCGCTGATCATAGCCAGGGCCGTCGCCGCCATCGCCGTCCGGGCGGCCGTCAGGTACGGGCGGGGGTCCGCCGGGGTCAGGTGGGTGCGGATGGCTTCGGTCATCGCCACGTTGAGGGCGGTGCCGATGTTGACCTTGCGGATGCCGCCCGCGACCGCCGCGGCGAGTTCGCCGTCCGGCAGGCCGGAGGAGCCGTGCAGGACCAGGGGGACGTCCACCGTCTTGGCGAGCCGGGCGAGCAGTGCGTGGTCCAGGGCGGCGGTGCGGCTGGTCATGGCATGGCTGCTGCCGATCGCCACCGCCAGAGCGTCCACCCCGGAGTCGGCGACGAACCGCCGCGCTTCGTCCGGGTCGGTCCGGGCACCGGGTGCGTGCGGGTCCAGGGGCGCGGCCCCGTTCTTCCCGCCGACCTCGCCCAACTCGGCTTCGATCCAGAGCCCGTTGGCGTGCGCCCAGTCGGCGGCGGAGCAGGTGGCCTCCAGGTTCTCGGCGTAGGGCAGGTGCGCGGCGTCGTACATCACCGAGCTGAATCCAGCGTCCACGGCCTGGCGCAGCAGCTCGGAGCTCTTGACGTGGTCCAGGTGCAGGCCGACCGGCACCCCGGCGGCTTCGGCGACGGCGAGGGCCGCGCGGGCGATGGGCAGGAGCCGGCCGCCGCGGAACGCGACGGCGTTCTCGCTGAGTTGGATGACGACGGGCAGTCCCGCCGACTCGGCGCCCGCGACGACCGCTTCGGCGTGCTCCAGCGTGATGATGTTGAAGGCGGCGACGGCGCGGCCCTGGGCAGCCGCCTGCTGGACGAGGGCGCCCGCGCGCACGAGGCTCATCGGACCGCCTCCTCTCCCGCGGTGAGGATCACCGAGCGGGTCAGGTTGCGCGGCGCGTCCGGGTCCAGCCCCCGGTGGGAGGCGACGGCGATCGCCAGGCGGTGGACGCGGACCAGCTCGGCGAGCGGGTCGAGGTGGCCGGCGACCCACTGGGCCCCGGTTCCCCGGACCTGGTCGGCGAGCCCCTCGGGCGCCTCGCCGAGGGACCAGGTGGCGGTGCCGGGCGCGGAGACGCTGATCGGCCCGTGCCGGTACTCCATCGCCGGATAGGACTCCGCCCAGGCCAGGGCGGCTTCGCGCATCTTCAGCGCGGCCTCGTCGGCGAGTCCGACGCTCCAGCCCCGGCCGAGGAAGGTGAACTGCCCCCGGGTCTCCAGTTCGGCGGGCAGCGGCTCGGCGAGGGCGGCCCTGGCGTCGGCGACGACCGAGGGGGTGTGCAGGCCGACGTGGGCGCGCAGCAGGGTGAGGGCGGTGGTGGCGAAGCGGGTCTGGACGACGGACTGCTCGTCGGCGAAGTCCAGGACGACGAGCTCGTCCGCCAGGGTGATCACGGGGGTCGCCGGGTCGCCGATGACGGCGGTCGTGGGCGTGCCCGCGTCCCGCAGGCCGGCCAGCAGGTCGAGCACCTCGGTGGTCGTCCCGGACCTGGTCAGCGCGATGACCCGGTCGTAGCGCCGGTGGCGGGGGAACTCGGACGCGGGGAACGCGTCGGTCTCGCCCTGCCCGGCCTCCTCGCGCAGCACGGCGGCGGCCCTGGCCATGTAGTACGAGGTCCCGCAGCCGACGATCGCGGTCCGTTCCCCCGGTCGCGGCAGCGCCGCCCGGTGCTCGGGGGCCAGGTCGGCGGCCCGTTCCCAGCAGGCGGGCTGCGTGCCCAGCTCGTACGCGACATGACTCATGGCGGCTCCCTAGCGCGGTGCATGCACCCCTGAATGCGTGTTCTTGCAAGATACGGGGGTCTTTCGCGCAACTTCAAGCATTTAGAGGGGGATCTCCTGCGTTAATGTCGACGTTGCAGGCCGATCCGTGGGCCAAGTGGGCACATCGAAGCGAACAACCGGGCGACGATCGAGGCCCAGAGCGACGCCCGGATCGAACCGAAGACCGAGACGAAGACCGAAGGGGCGGCCGATGACCCGCAAGGAACGCTGGCAGACACTGCTGGACCTGCTGGTGGAGCGGGGCGAGCTCGAGGTGGAGCCGGCCGCGGAGGCCCTCGGCGTGTCCGCCGCCACGATCCGCCGCGACCTCGACCAGCTCGCCGAACAGCAGCTGCTGGTCCGCACCCGCGGCGGAGCCGTCCTGCACGGGGTCTCGTACGAACTCCCCCTGCGCTACCGCACCTCGCGCCGGGCCGCCGAGAAGGGACGTATCAGTGAGACGGTCGCGGCCCTGATCGTCCCGGGCGAGGTCATCGGCCTCACCGGCGGCACCACGACGACCGAGGTGGCGCGGGCGCTGGCCGCCCGGCCCGACCTCGCCACCGGCTCCCCCGCCCTCACCGTGGTCACCAACGCGCTCAACATCGCGGGCGAGCTGGTCATCAGACCGCAGTTCAAGATCGTGCTGACGGGAGGCGTGGCCCGTCCCCAGTCCTACGAGCTCACCGGGCCGCTGGCGATGGAGGTGCTCGGCCAGCTCTCCGTGGACACCGCCGTCGTCGGTGTGGACGCCTTCGACCCGTCCGACGGCGCCGCCACCCGCCACGAGGACGAGGCGGCCATGAACCGACTCCTGTGCGAGCGGGCCAGCCGTGTGGTGATCGCGGCCGACTCCAGCAAGCTGGGCGTCCGCGCCTTCGCCCGCATCGTCGCCACCGACGCCGTGGACGTCCTGGTGACGGACACGGGGCTGGCCCCGTCGGTCGCCGGGGAGTTCGAGGCGGCGGGCGTGGAAGTCATCCGCGTCTGAGGACGGGGCGGGACGGGGCGGATCGGGGCGCGGCACCGGTGCCGGTGCCGGTGCCGGTGCCGGTGCCGGTGCCGGGGACTCGAGGTGCAGTGGACGCGAGGTGCCGTGCCGGGTGCCGCGCGCCGGGGAGCCCTTCCAGCACAGCACTAGACTCCGCCGGATGGCCGACGCCCCTCTCCGACTCACCGTCCTGGGCAGCGCCACGCCCTACCCCGCGGTCGACAACCCCTGTTCCGGCTACCTGCTCGAAGGCGGCGGCGCCCGCATCTGGGTGGACGCCGGCAGCGGCACCCTGGGGCCGTTGCAACGGCACGTCCACCTGGGCGAGTTGGACGCGATATGGATCTCGCACCTGCACGCCGACCACACGGCCGACCTGCTCACGGCGTACTACGGCCTGGTGTACGCGGACGTACGCCGGACCTCGCCGCTCCCCCTCTACGGGCCGCCCGGCATCGCCGACCGGCTGGCGGTATTCCTCACCAACGGCCCGGCCCGCAGTCCGGTCGAGTCCGCCTTCGCGGTCCACGAGCTGTACGACGGCCACCACGCGCGGGTCGGCGGACTCGACCTCACCAGCCGGGCCGTGTCCCACGGCATGCCCGCCTTCGCCCTGCGCGCCGCATCGGGGGGCGCCTCGCTGGTGTACTCCGGTGACACGGCGCCGTGTCCGGCACTGACCCGCTTCGCCGAGGACTGCTCGCTCCTGCTCTGCGAGGCCGACAGTACGGCGCAGCCGGCGGACACCGAACCCGTGCACCACACCCCCGAGGAAGCCGGTGGCACCGCGCGCGCCGCGCGGGCCCGGCGGCTCGTCGTCACGCACGTCGGCCGGGACCTGGCTCCGGCCGAGGCCGTGGCCCGCGCCGCCGCCCGCTACCCCGGACCCGTGGACTACGCCGCGCCCGGCGCCGTCTTCGCGATCGGCCGGGTGGTGTGACCGGCCCGCGGCGCCGGCTCAGTGCTCCGGGAGCCGGTCCGCCTCGCGGGTCAGGGCCGCGAGGACCGGGGCGATCAGCGGGTGCGAGCCCGCGCCGCGCCGGGTCGCGGCGAAGACGCGGCGGGTGGGCGCCGGGCCGGAGACCGGGCGGACCTGGACTTCCTTGAGGTCCATGCCGCGCAGCGCCGAACGCGGTACGAGGGCGACTCCGGCGCCCGCGCCGACCAGGGCCACCACGGCCCGGAAGTCGTCGGAGGAGTGCACGAGCCGGGGCTGGAATCCCGCCAGTTCACAGGCGAGGAGCATCACGTCGTGGCAGGGGTTGCCGGGGTACTGGCCGACCCAGTCCGCGTCGGAGAGGTCGGCCAGGGACACCTCGGGCAGGTCGCCGAGCGGGTGCCCGGCCGGGAGGACCGCGTCGAAGGGCTCGGCGTAGAGCGGGAGCACGGACAGCCGGCCGTCGCCGGCGCCGGGGGCGCCCCGGTACTCGACGGCCAGCGCCAGGTCCGCCTCACCGTCGAGGAGGAGCAGCAGGCTCTGGTCGCCCTCCGCGTCGCGTACGCGCAGCCGGATCCCGGGGTGGTCCACGGCCAGTCGGGTGATGGCGGGGGCGAGCACTTCGGCGATGCCGGTGGCGAAGGCGGCCACGGTGACCTCGCCCGCCGTGCCGCCCGCGTAGGCGGCGAGTTCCGCTTCCGCCCGCTCCAGCTGTGCGAGCACCTCGTGCGCGTGCCCGAGCAGGATCTCCCCGGCCGCGGTGAGCCGTACGCCCCGGCCGCTACGGGTCAGCAGCGCGTGCCCCGTCTCCTGCTCCAGAGCCGCGAGCTGCTGGGAGACGGCGGAGGGGGTGAGGTACAGGGCTGCGGCCGCGGCGGTCACCGTTCGGTGGTCCGCTACGGCCCGCAGGATGCGCAGCCGGCGGGGGTCGATCACTCCCCCATTCTCGCAGGCCGGGAGGGCCGGGAGGCCCCCGGTCGGGCCCGGGGCCCGCCGGGGCCGCACCGGCCCCGGCGGCCCGGGGGCTCAGGACTCGGCGCCCGCCAGGGCCGCCAGCGCCGAACGGGCGTCGACGAAGGCCGCGACCGCGCGCTCCACGTCGGCCGTGGAGTGCGCCGCCGAGAGCTGGACGCGGATGCGTGCCGCGCCCATCGGGACCACCGGGTAGGAGAAGCCGATCACGTAGACCCCGCGCTCCAGCAGCAGTTCCGCCATCTTGGCCGCCTCCGCCGCGTCACCGATCATCACGGGGGCGATGGCGTGGTCGCCGGGCAGGATCGCGAAGCCGGCCTCGGTCATCTTCGTGCGGAAGAGCGCGGTGTTGGCGGCGAGCTGGTCGCGCAGGTCGCCGGCCGACTCCAGCAGGTCGAGGACCTTCAGCGAGGCGGCCGCGATGACCGGGGCGAGGGAGTTGGAGAAGAGGTACGGGCGCGAGCGCTGGCGCAGCAGCTCGACGATCTCGGTGCGTGCGGCGACGTAGCCGCCCGAGGCGCCGCCCAGGGCCTTGCCGAGGGTGCCCGTGATGATGTCGACCCGGTCCATGACGCCGTGCAGTTCCGGGGTGCCGCGGCCGCCGGGGCCGACGAAGCCGACGGCGTGCGAGTCGTCGACCATGACCATGGCGTCGTAGCGGTCCGCGAGGTCGCAGATCTCGGCGAGCGGGGCGACGTAGCCGTCCATGGAGAACACGCCGTCGGTCACGATGAGACGGCGGCGGGCGTCCTGCGACTCCTTCAGCCGGGTCTCCAGCTCGGCCAGGTCGCGGTTGGCGTAGCGGAGCCGGCGGGCCTTGGAGAGGCGGATGCCGTCGATGATCGAGGCGTGGTTGAGGGCGTCGGAGATGACCGCGTCCTCGGGGCCCAGCAGGGTCTCGAAGACTCCGCCGTTGGCATCGAAGCAGGAGGAGTAGAGGATCGTGTCCTCCTGGCCGAGGAACGCGGACAGGCGCGCCTCGAGCTCCTTGTGGACCTCCTGCGTCCCGCAGATGAAGCGCACGGAGGCCATGCCGTAGCCCCAGCGGTCCAGGGCTTCCTTCGCCGCGGTGACGACCTCGGGGTGGTCGGCGAGGCCGAGGTAGTTGTTGGCGCAGAAGTTGAGGACCTCACCGGGAGCACCGCCGGAGGTCACCGCGACGGCGGCGTTCTGCGGGGTCCCGATGACACGCTCGGGCTTGTGCAGGCCGGCGGCGCGGATCTCGTCGAGGGTGGCGCGGAAGTCCTCGCGGACGGTCTCGAACATGAGCGGTGCTCTCTTTCTCCTGGTACGGCGGAAAGAAGGAGGGGGCCGGGCCCCGCGGAGGGGGGAGGGTGTGCGGGGCCCGGCCGGGGAGGAGTGGCTTGGGGGGGGACCAGCGGAGGCCTCGTGGGGCCGCCGAAGGGCTGTGCGCGGGCGGGAGCTGGGGAGCGGGGGCGGCGGGAGCGAGGGCCCCACGTGCTGCCCGTGCCGGACCCGCCGCCCGGGCTCAGGCCGTCCAGTCCAGGATGATCTTCCCGCTGCGGGCGGTCGCGGCCTCGTCGAAGGCGGCGTCGAAGTCCCCGTAGGCGTACCGGCCGGTGATGACGGGGCTGAGGTCGAGCCCGCCCTCCAGCAGCACGGTCATCGCGTACCAGGTCTCGAACATCTCGCGGCCGTAGATGCCCTTGATCGTGATCATCGAGGTGACGACCTTGGCCCAGTCGACCGCGAACTCCTGCGCCGGGAGGCCCAGCATCGCGATCCGGCCGCCGTGCGTCATGTTGTCGATCATGTCGCGCATGGCCTCGCCGCGGCCGGACATCTCCAGGCCGATGTCGAAGCCCTCGCGCAGGCCCAGCTGCGCCTGCGCGTCCGCGATCGTCGCCTCGCGCACGTCCACCGCGAGCGTGGCGCCCGCCTTGCGGGCGATCTCGAGGCGCTCCGGGCTGACGTCGGTGATGACGACGTTGCGCGCGCCCGCGTGCCGGGCCACGGCCGCCGCCATGATCCCGATCGGGCCCGCGCCGGTGATCAGTACGTCCTCGCCGACGAGCGGGAAGGAGAGCGCCGTGTGCACGGCGTTGCCGAACGGGTCGAAGATCGCCGCGACGTCGAGGTCGACCTCGGTCCGGTGCACCCATACGTTCTGGGCGGGCAGGACGACGTACTCGGCGAAGGCGCCGTCGCGTCCGACCCCGAGCCCGACCGTGCTGCGGCACAGGTGGCGACGCCCGGCCAGGCAGTTGCGGCACTTGCCGCACACCAGGTGGCCCTCGCCGCTGACCAGCGCGCCGACCTCGATGTCGCTCACGCCCGCGCCGAGCGCGGCGACCTCGCCCACGAACTCGTGGCCGAGCACGCGCGGGGTCTGGACGGCGCCCTGCGCC
Source organism: Streptomyces sp. NPDC006544 (assembly GCF_040611715.1). Lineage (NCBI taxonomy): Bacteria > Bacillati > Actinomycetota > Actinomycetes > Kitasatosporales > Streptomycetaceae > Streptomyces > Streptomyces sp. NPDC006544. Next base: position 13,108 of record NZ_JBEXOV010000058.1, read on the forward strand.
CACCCGTCCCAGGACCGGATGTGCAGGTCCGTTCCGCAGATGCCGGTGCGCAGCACCTTGATCAGCACGTCGCCGGGGCCGTACTCGGGCTCGGGGACGTCCATGAGCCACAGCCCGGGTTCGGCCTTGTGCTTGACGAGTGCCTTCATGGGCTGGCTCCAGGCATGCGGAAGGAAAGCGCTGCGGGGCGTGCGGGCCCGGCAGCGTTCGGACGGTCACCAATCTGCCGACCTGCGAGGTGACAGTCCATCGAGGATTTCTTAAGCGGGTCGACAGGCCAGCTTCACGCCTATGCTCCTCACGTGTCGGGCAGGGGCCGGAGCCGGGGAGCGGACCGGGGCGGAACGGGGAGGTGAGGGGCGTGCCGAGTCTGCGCAGCAGGGCGCTTTCGGTCGCGCTGATCGCGACGGGGTGGCGAAGACGGTTCGGGAGCGCGGAGGCGGTCCACACCCGGGTGGCCGAGTCGGTCCGCAGGCCGGCTTCCCATCTGCCGCCGCGCTCGCTGGGCCGGGTCGCGGAGGTCTCCCGGACCTTCGTCGGGGCCTGGCCGGTGTACGACGTCTCGCCGCGCGGAGCCGAACCGGCCGCCCGGGTGCTGTACGTGCACGGCGGCGGCTACGTGAACGAACTGGTCCGGCCGCACTGGTCGCTGATCCGGACCCTGGTGACGCGGGCCCGCGCCCGGGTCGTCGTACCGGCCTACCTGCTGGCCCCGCGCGGGACCGCCGACCGGACGGTCCCGGTCGCCGCGGACCTGCTCAGCGGCCTGATCGCGAGCGGTGGCGCGGGCGGCGCCGTGCTCATCGGGGACTCGGCGGGCGCCGGGCTGGCGCTGGCCGCGGCCCAGCGGCTGCGCGACCGCACCGGTGCGCAGCCCTCCCGGATCGTGCTGATCTCGCCCTGGCTGGACGTGTCCATGAGCCATCCCGGCCAAGAGGCCCTCGAGGCGGGCGACCCGATGCTGGCCCGTGCGGGGCTGCGGGAGGCCGGGCGGCTGTACGCGGGCAACCTCGCGGCCGACGACCCGCGGGTGAGCCCGCTGCACGGTTCGTTCGCGGGGCTGGCCCCGCTGACGGTCTTCACCGGCACCCGGGACCTCCTGACCACCGACAGCCGCGAGTTGCTGCGCCGGGCGCGGGCGGACGGCGTCGAGGTGGAGTTCCACGAGGAGCCCGGGCTGCCGCACGTGTACCCGCTGATGCCGGTTCCGGAGGGCAGGGCGGCCCGCGACCGGATCGTGGAGCTGATCCGAGCGGCGGCGCGGGAGAACTAGCGAGTACGCCGGACTTGGCCGACGCGTCGCGCCGGTGCGGTGTCGCTCCGACGGCTGTCCCGCGTGGCGCTTTCGGTCACACCAGCGCCGCGCCGCCGTCTATCGCGAGCGTGGTGGCGGTGCCGGTGCCGGTGACGTAGGCGTTGGACAGGACGAAGAGATGGGCCGCCGCGGCCTCCTCGGCCGTGCCGACACGCCGCGTGAGCGCACTGGCGGACGGCCACCGCGGCGCGGCTGCCGCACCAGTCGCCGGCCCCGCTGAGCACCATCGCCCAACATGCGGGGTACACGTCGGAGTTCGCCTTCGCCAAGGCGTTCAAACGACACTTCGGATCCCCACCGGGGCCTACCGCAAGATGGTCGGGACGGCGGGCGAGGGCCCACGCGGATGAAGGGAGCGTTCCGGGGCGGCGTCCGCGGGGCCGCTCGTCAGGCCACGCAGTTCATCAGCGAGCCGACGGGGGCCGTGCGGTAGCGGGCCCAGTACGTCTCGTCGCGGATCTCGCACGCCGGCGGGGTCCGGGTCGGCTGCCAGGAGACGGTCGTGAAGCCGGCGTCGGCGGCGGCCTCGGCGAAGTCGGCGTGGGCCCATTCCCGGCATTCGAACGGGACCGGGGGGTCGGTCTCCAGCCGCGCCCGGAGCAGGGGCGCGTCGCCGCCCGGAGCCCGCTCGACGACGCTGATCCCGTACGGGGACCAGTCCGCGTACGGGAAGGCGCCCGGGTTGGGCACGATGGCGAGGAGCCGTCCTCCGGGGCGCAGGCTGGTGCGGACGGCCCGGAACATGGCGTGCAGGGTCGCCCTGTCGTGGGCCTGGTTGAACAGGTAGACGGCGGTGGCCAGGTCGAAGGGGCCCAGCTCCGCAATCGCGGCCGCGTCGTCGACCAGGACGTACTCGACCTCGGCGCCCCCGGCCCCTCCCCCGCCCTCCCGCGCCCGCCGGATGCGTTCGGGGCAGTTGTCGACGCCCACCGCGCGGCGGGCTCCGCCGCTCGCCAGCATCCGGGCGGTGCCGCCGTGTCCGCAGGCGGCGTCGAGGGTGTCGAGGCCGCGTACGCCGCCGAGGGCGTCGAGGGCCGTGCTCAGGGTGAAGGCGTCGGCGACCGAGAAGGCCACCGGGGGCGTTGACGTGTCGTACTGCTGTCGCATGCCCGCCAGCCTGCCCGAACGGCGGCGCCGGGGGGTCGTCCCGGCGCCGGACCTCCCCCGGACGGGGGAGGCGTTCGGGTCAGTCCGTACGGCGTACGGGGCTCGGCGCGAGCAGCACCGGCCGCGCGACGGAGCCTGCTGCGGCAGCCGGTAACGGGTGGCGCCCCTGCGAGGGCACGCCGTGCGGGCTGCGGGAGCGTGGCGGCGGCCGCCCGGCAGCTGCCACGACGGCAGGGCAGCGGGAGGCGGCGCGCGGCGGCCGAGCCGGCACGGACCCCCGCCGTAGGGGGCGCGGAGCCGCCGCTCCGCGTTCGAAGGCGGCGGGGGCGGAGCGGCGCGTGGTGGCCGGCGTCGGCGCGGGTCCCCGCGGAGAGCCCTCAGGGCCCTGCCGGGACCAGCGCGCGGGCGCAGTCGCGCAGCCAGGCGTGTGCGGGATCGGCGTCGTGGCGCGGATGCCAGGCCATGCCGAAGGGCAGGAGGGGCAGTTCGAACGGGATCTCGAAGACCTCCAGCCCCAACGCGGTGGCGAGCGGCGCGGCCTGACCGGTGATCAGGCCCACGAGGTCGGTCTCGCGGAGCACGAAGAGGGAGGTGGGGAAGGTGCCGACGCTGCCCACCACCCGCCGGGTGAGGCCCAGTTCGGCGAGGGCGGAGTCCACCGGGCCTTCCAGCCGGCCGCGCCGGGAGGCGATGAGGTGCTGGGCGGCGGCGAACCTTCGCGCGGTGAGCCGCCCCCGCAGCAGCGGGTGCCCGGCGCGCGCGACGGCCAGCATGCGCTCGTCGACGAGGTGCTCGGTCCGCACCTCCGGTGACCGCGTGTCGATCATGCCGAGTTCCAGGTCGGCGACGCCCTCGCGCAGCGCGGGCACGTCGATGTGGCTCTCCGCCAGGAAGCGCAGCCGCACCCCGGGCGCCGCCCGGGCGACCCGGGCGAAGAGGGCCGCGCCGAAGACGGCGGTGAAGGACTCGTTGGCGAGCACGGTGAAGGTCCGGTTCAGGGTGGTGAGGTCCACCCGGCCGCCGGCCAGGAAGATCCCCCGCGCCCGCTCGACGACGGCCCGGACCTCGCCCTGGAGGGACAGCGCGTGCGGGGTGGGGACCATGGTGCGGCCGGCGCGGACCAGGACGGGGTCGCCGAGCGCCTTGCGGATCCGGCCGAGGGTACGGCTCATCGCGGGCTCGGACAGGTGGAGACGGGCGGCGGCCCCGGACACGCTCGACTCCTCCAGGAGGACGTCCAGGGCGAGGAGGAGGTTCAGGTCGAGACGGGCGGCGGCTCTGGATTGCGTCATACGCATGGATCCCTTGCACAACTTGCACTGGAAAGCAGGTCGTGGTGACTCTACGGTGAGGGACGGGACACGGGATCACCACCGGACGACGGCCGGCCCGGCGTTGTCCGCAGACGCGGCCCCGGCCTGGCCAGACCAGCGCCCCAGCGCCCCAGCGCCCCAGCGCCCCAGCGCCCCAGCGCCCCAGCGCCCACCCTGCCGGGGTCCGGGGCCCGGACGCGCTCGTACGCGGGCCCGGACGCGGGCCGTTGCCGGCCCCATCCCCCACCCGCACCCGCACCCGCACCCGCACACACCCACGGCCGCACCCACCCATACGCCACCGACTCCGAGGAGGAGCCGTGCTCCGCCATGCGCTCACGCGGGACCCAGCCGCAGCCCCCGCAGCCCCCCAAGCCCCCGCGCTCACCCGCGCCGCCCTGCTGGTCCTGTGCGCCTGCGTCCTGGTCGCCCAGGGCATGGTCGCCGCCGTCAACCTGCTGATCCCGCAGCTGGCGGCCTCCGCGCTGCACCCCACACCCGAGCAGTTGCTGTGGACCGTCGACGCGTACGTCATCGTCTTCGCCGCGCTGCTGATCCCGGCGGGCGCCCTCGGCGACCGGTACGGCCGCAAGGGCGCCCTGCTGGCCGGACTCGGCCTCTTCGCGGCGGGCGGGGCGCTCAGCGCGCTCGCCGCCGGGCCCTCCGTGCTGATCGCCGGTCGCGGACTGTGCGGGGCGGGCGCGGCCCTGATCATGCCCGCCACCATGTCGGTCCTTATCCACCTGTCCCCGCCCGAGCGGCGCGGCCAGGCGCTGGCCACCTGGACGCTGTCCGCCGGCCTCGGGGGCCTCGCGGGCAACGTCGGCGGGGGCCTCGCCGGACAGTTCCTGACCTGGCGTGCCCTGTTCTGGGCCGTCGTCCCGCTCGGAGCGCTGCTCGCGCTGGCCGTCGCCCGCACGGTGCCCCGTACGCCGTCGCGCGCCGACGCCGCCGTCGACCCCGCCGGCGCGGCCCTGCTCGCGGGGGCCCTCCTGGCCGTCGTCTACGCGATCATCGAGGGGCCCTCGTACGGATGGGGCTCGGCGCGGGTGCTGGCCGCCTTCGGCGCGGGCGTGGCGCTGCTGGCCGCCTTCACCGGCTACGCGCTGCGCGCCGCCCGCCCGCTGCTGGACCCCCGGATCTTCGCCTCGGGCAGGCTGCGCGCCGGCGCGCTCGGCATCGGCGCCGCCTTCTTCGGACTGTTCTCGCTCTTCTTCGTCAACGCGCAGTACCTCCAGTACGCGAAGGGCTTCTCGCCGGCCCAGACGGGCTTCGCGATCGTCCCGCTGACCGTGGGCATGGCCCTGGTGCCCCGGTACGGCGCCCGGCTCCAGGAGCGGACCGGACCCCGGCTGCCCGTCGGGGCCGGACTCGGCCTGATCGGCGGCGGGCTGCTGCTGGTCTCCACCGCCGACACCCACACCCCGTACGCCCTCTACGCCCTGTACCTGCTGATCCTGTCGGCGGGCACCGGGCTCTGCGCACCCGCGCTGACCCTGACGGTGGTCGCCGAGCTGCCCGCGCACCAGGCGGGGCTGGGGTCGGGGCTGAACACGGCGGCCCGGGAGATCGGAGCGGCCCTCGGGGTGGCGGTGGTCGGCACGGTCCTGGCCTCCCGCTTCCACGGGGTGCCGCAGGATCCCGCTCAGGTCACGGCTTTCACGGACGCCATGGGGGTGGCGCTGCGCACGGTGGCCGCGGCGCTGCTGCTGGCGGCGGTCGCGGTGGTGGCGGGATACCGGGACCGGGACCGCGCCCCCGCCGCCACGGGCTCTCCCGCGGCCTGAGCCGCGCGGGCGGCAGGGCGCGACGACCGGACACCGCGGCCGGCGCAGGCACCACGGCGGGCGCAGGCACCGCAGCGGGCGCGCACCGCAGCGGGCAGGGACTCCCGGCCCGCAAAGGCCTCGCGGCGGGCAGGTGCCCGGCGACGGGAGGGCCTCGCGGTATGCGCGGGCACCGCGCGGGAGGCATCCTGGAGGGGTGACGGCGAGACCGGACATCGGCGGCTCCGTCACGGACGTCACGGCCCGGGTGCTCGCGCGGGCCGCTCTCGATGCCGTGCGGGCCGCCGGCGGGTACGCGGGCGGGGTCTACCTGCGCTCCGGGACCGAGGGACTGCTGCGGATGGCGTCCCTCACCGGGATCCCGGGGCGTCTGTTCCGCCCCTGGTGGCGGATGCACGTGAACCGCCCGTACCCGGTCGCCGAGGCGTACCGCTCCGGACAGCCGGTGCACCTGCCCGACGCGGAGTCCGCGGTGCGGCGCTACCCGCAGCTGATGGCCGGGCTGCCGTTCCCCTTCGGCTCGCTGTACGAACCCGTGTACCGCGGGTCGCTGCGCTACGGCGTCCTGGTGGTCCTGCGCCCGGCGACCCCCGGCCTCCCCGTCGCAACCGCAGACCGGGAACGGCTGCGCGCCGTCGCGGACCGGCTGGCCGGGCAACTGGAGGCGCTGGCCGCGGGCGGAGCCTCGGTGACCTGGGACGGAGACCCGGTGTGCGTACCCGGTCCCGATCCGGCGGGCGGGGCCTCCGGCGCCGTGGAGCGGCTGGACCTGGCCGTCCTGTCCGTGGACCGGCAGGGCGTGATCCGCTTCGTCAACTCCGCCGCCCGCGAGGCCGCAGGGACGCTGCTCGGAGCCGACGGCGGGGACGGAACCGAAGGGGCCGAGGGAGCCGAAGGGGCGGAACTCGGCGGGCGGCTGCTGTGGGAGGCCCTGCCGTGGCTCGGTCACCCGGCGTACGAGGACCACTTCCGGGCCGTGCTCCTGGCTCCCGAGCCGGTGCACTTCCGGGCCCGGCTCGGCCCGCGGCAGCCCGGCCGGTGGCTTTCGGTGGGCCTGCACCCCGGCGTCGACGGCTTCACCGTCACCTTCACGGCGACCGAAAGGCCCGCGTACGCGCCCGAGTCGGCGCTGCCTCCCGGCGCGGGACCCGGCGCGGCCGGCGCCCGTTCGACACCTCTGGGTTCGCCCGCCGACCGGGCATCGGCCCTGTACCGGCCGGTGGCCCTGGCGATCGCGCTGACCGAGGCGGTGACGGCCCGCCAGGTGTCGGCCGTGGTCACCGAGGAGCTCCTCCCGGCCTTCGGCGGACGCCAGTTGGCGATCTACCTGCTGAGCGAGGGGCATCTGCACCTCGCCTGGGAGACCGGCTTCCCGAAGGGATTCCTGGACGGGTTCGACGGGGTCGCCCTGGACGTCCGGCTGCCGGGCGTGGAGACCCTCACCTCGGGCCGGCCGCTGTTCTTCGAGTCGATGGAACACCTGGCCGCCGCCTACCCCGGGATCCCCCTGGACACCCACCACGGGGCCCGCGCCTTCCTCCCGCTGATCGCCTCCGGCAGGCCGGTCGGCTCGTGCATCCTCGGCTTCGACACCCCGCGCGATTTCAGCCAGGAGGAGCGCACGGTCCTCACGGCGCTGGCCGGGCTGATCGCGCAGGCCCTGGAACGGGCGAGGCGCTACGACAACGAGGCGGAGCTGGCCCGCGGCCTGCAGGCGGCGCTGCTGCCGCACCGGCTGCCGGAAGCGGAACACGTCGTGACGGTGGCCCGGTACCTGCCCGGCACCGCCGGGATGGACATCGGCGGCGACTGGTACGACGTGATCGACGCGGGCGGCGGGCTCCTGGCGCTGGTCATCGGGGACGTACAGGGCCACGGGGTGGCGGCCGCGGCCACCATGGGCCAGCTGCGCAGCGCCGTACGGGCCTTCACGCTCGGCGGCCGCATCTCTCCCGAGCAGGTGATGCACGGTACGAACCGGCTGCTCATCGACCTCGACCCGGGACAGTTCGCCAGCTGCTGCTACGTGCTGCTCGACCCGGCGACGGGCCGCGCCCTCGCCGTCCGGGCCGGCCATCCCCAGCCGCTGCTGCGACATCCGGACGGCCGGACCGAGGTACTGGACCTGCCGGGCGGAGTGGTCCTCGGCATCGACGCCGAAGCCGGATATCCGGTCACCGAATTCACGATCGAACCCGGGGCGGTGCTCGCCCTGTACACGGACGGGCTGGTGGAGATCCCGGGCACGGACATCGACGTGGGAGTGGAGCGGCTGCGGGCCGCGCTGGCGCTGGCCGGGGCCGCCCAGCTGACGGAGACGGCGGACCGGCTGGTCGGCGAGGCCGGGAACTCCACCGACCGGCCGGACGACATCGCGCTGCTGCTGGCCGCCCGCACGACGGCCCCGTAGAACGCGGCTCCGTCCGTCCGGTGTCCGTACGGCGGCAGGTCGGCAAAGCGGAGGAAAATTTACCCGCGGTCACCTGCGGTTATCGCAGGTGGTGATTGCGCAGCGTTGACGCGGCCCTGACGCCGCGAACAGCGGCCGGGACGGCCCGGGACGAGGGAATCCGCAGGTTTGCAGCTCTTGACCTGCGGATCTCGTGGAGCTTGCATGTCGGCTCGGGAGCACCGAACCGCTTGTGCCCACCACCGCCCCGGAGGCGATAACGCTCCCGCGCTCACTCCCCGCATCTGCCGATCGGAACACCGCACGATGACTGACACGATCAGCGCTCCTCAGGCCCTCTCCCCCGCCACCGGGCCCGTCCCGCACAAGCTCAAGCGTTCCATCGGTGTCGTCGGCGGGACGCTGCTCACGCTGTCGTGCGTGACGCCCGCCTCGACCCTCTTCGTCGTCGTGCCCGATCTCTTCTCCAGCCTCGGCACCTGGGCCGCGCTCACCATCGCCATCGGCTCCCTGCTCTGCATCGGCGTCGCGTTCTGCTACTCGGAGCTGGGCACCCTCATCCCCAGCGCCGGCGGCGAGTACGCGATGGTCTCCACCCTGTCCGGCCGGCTGGCGGGCTGGCTGGTGTTCGTACTGTCCCTCCTCGTCGTGATGATCGTGCCGCCCGTGATCGCGATGGGCACCGCCGACTACCTCGCCCCGGTGATCGACATACCCGCTCCCGCCGCGGGCGCCGGCGTGATGCTGCTCGCCACCCTCGCCGGTCTCCTCGATCTGCGGGCCAACGCCTGGATCACCGGCATCTTCCTCGTCCTGGAGGTCGTGGCGGCCGCGCTCGTCGCCGTACTCGGCTTCGCCCACAGCGAGCGGGGCGCCGACGCCCTCGTACACGGTTCGGTGGCCGCGCAGGGCGGCGGAACCTCGACCGTCACCGCGATGATGGTCGTCTCCGGTCTGGCCATCGCCCTGTTCATCACCCAGGGGTTCTCGACGGCCGTCTACCTCTCCGAGGAGTTGGAGAACCCCCGCCGCAACGTCCCGCGGACGGTCCTGTCCACCCTCGCCATCTCCACCGCCGTCATCCTGGTCCCGGTCATCGCCATCACCATGGGGGCCCCCGACCTGGACGCGCTCGCCTCCGGCGACCTCGGCGCGATGGTGACCGCCTGGTCCAACTCGGCCGTCGGCACCTTCGTGAGCCTCTGCGTGGCCCTCGCCATCGTCAACGCCGGCATCGTCATGGTGATCCAGAACTCCCGCGTGCTGTTCGCCTCCGCCCGTGACAAGGCCTGGCCCGCGCCGGTCAACACGGCGCTCTCCCGGCTCGGCCGCTTCGGCTCCCCCTGGGTGGCCACCCTGCTGGTCGGCGTTCCGGGTGCGGCGATGTGCTTCGTCAACCTCGACACCCTGTACGGGGTCACGGGCGTCTCGGTGACCGGGATGTACCTGCTCGTCGCGGTGGCCGCGCTGTTCAGCCGGCGCGGGGCGCACCGTGACACCGCGGCCTGGCGGATGCCGCTGTGGCCGGCCGTCCCGGTCCTGCTGATCCTGGTGTTCGCGTACATCCTGACCCAGCAGGAGACCCAGTACCTGCTGTGGACCGGCGGGATCACCGCCTTCGCCACCCTCTACTGGGCGCTGTACCTGCGTCCGCGCAAGGACAGCCGCTGGCTCGTCAGCATCCCGGTGGACGAGGAGAACCCGGCGGAGCAGCCGGCGGCCGCGGCCCTGTAGGGCCCGGAGGGACCCGTCCGGGTCAGTGCTCCATCCGGATCACCACCTTGCCGAACGGCGCGTCCCGGGCGTACCCGTGATAGGCCGCGTGCGCCTCTTCGAAGGGGTGCACGCGGCCGATCACCGGGTGCAGCCCGTGCGCGGTGATCGCGCTGTTCATCGACTCGAACTGCGTGCGGCTGCCGACGAACACGCGGCGTATCGTCGCGAGGCTCGCGGCGTACGCGGCGTGCGAGATCTCGATCCCCGGCTTCGAGGCACTGGCGGTGATCAGCAGGGAGATCTGCCCGTACAGCGAACTGGCCCGCACCGACTGGTCGATGGTGTCGGGGCCGCCCGTCTCCACCACCAGGTCGGCGCCGGCGCCCCCGGTCAGCTCCCTGACCTCGGAGCCCCATTCGGGGGTCCGCAGGTAGTTCACGACGGCATCGGCCCCGAGCGCCTTCAGCCGGTCCGCCTTCTCCTCGCTCGACGTCGTCGAGACGACCCGGCAGCCCAGCATCTTCGCGAACTGCACCGCGAAGAGCGCGACCGGGCCCGTGCCCAGCGTCAGTACGCTGCGTCCCGGCAGCGGCGGCCCGCCCTCCCCGCCGGTCAGCGCGTTCCAGGCGGTGACCGCCGCGCACGGCAGGGTTGCCGCCTCCTCCCACGTCAGGTGGTCCGGGACGCGCACCGCCCACTCCTCGTCCAGTACGGCGTACTCCGCGAGCATCCCGTCCAGCGTGCAGCCGGGCTGGTCCACCAGGGCCGCGGTGATGCGGCCGTCGCGCCAGCGCGGGAAGTAGGCGCAGGACACGCGGTCGCCGACCGCGAACCGGGTCACCGCCTCGCCCACGGCCACCACCTCGCCCGCACCGTCGCTGAGCGGGACCACCCCGGGTGCGCCGGGCAGCGGGTAGCGCTCGTGCAGGATCAGCAGATCGCGCTTGTTGAGGGAGGCGGCCCTGACGCGCACCACGATCCCGGTGGGTCCGGCGGGGGCCGGGCACGGGCCGCCGTCGTCCCGCAGGACGATGCCCTCGATCGTGCCGAACGTCTCCAGGTGGTACGCGCGCATCTTCGCCTCCGGGCCGGTCGTCTCACATCCGATGCCCCGGATGCTCGACCACCGGGACACGGGCGGCAATTCCCTCCGGGGAATCGGGGACTCCGCCCCGGGGGCGGCTAGAAAGGGCGCATGGCCGACACCGCTAGCCCCTCCGGCGCCGCAACCGTGCCCGGTGAACCGTCCCCGTTCGCCCGCGAGATGCGGCGGCGCCGCTCGCTGCGCCGGATGAGCCAGTTGGAGCTGGCCACCCTGGCCGGGACCACGCAGCGCCACCTCAGCTTCATCGAGAGCGGCCGCTCGGCGCCGGGCCGGGCGATGGTGGTGCGGCTGGCCGAATCGCTCGGCCTGACCCTGCGGGAGCGCAACTCCCTTCTTCTCAGCGCCGGTTACGCGCCCGTGTACGCGGAGTCGGCGCGGGACGCAGAGAGCATCGGGCCGGCCATGGAGGCGTTGCGGTCCATCCTGACCGGGCACCTCCCCTATCCGGCGGTGGTGGCCGGACCGCGGGGTGAACTGGTGCTGTCGAACGCCGCGTTCGGCGTCCTCACGGAGGGCGCGGCGGCGCATCTGCTCGAGCCGCCCGTGAACGTGCTGCGCCTCGCCCTGCACCCGGAGGGCATGGGGTCGCGCGTGGTGAACCTGGCGGCCTGGGGCCGACACGTCACGGAGAGCCTGCGGGCCCGCGCCGCCGCCCATCCGGATCCCGAACTCGACGCGCTGATTGCGGAGTTGACCGAGTACCTGCCGCCCGCCCGCCCGGCGGGGGCCCCGGGCGGGCACCTCGGCTTCGCCGTCCCGCTGCGGCTGCGCACCTCCGGCGGGGAGCTGCGGCTGCTGACCACGCTGACCTCCTTCGCGACCGCCGTCGACGTGACCCTGGCCGAGCTGCACCTGGAGGCCTTCCTGCCGGCGGACGCGGCGACCGGCGCTCTCCTGCGTCGGCGCGAGGAGCTCCGCGCGCGCGGCGGCCCTGGCCGCTGAGCCCGGCGCCGCGGGGCCTCGCCGGACCGCCACCGTCCGCCGGGCGGCGGCCGTCCGCGACCCGCCGACGGTTACCCCCGGTCCGCCGTCAGCCCGCCCGGCAGCCCGGCGCCGCCGAGCGTCAGCGCGGTGTTCACGAGGCCGACGTGACTGAACGCCTGCGGGAAGTTGCCGAGTTGGCGGCCGGCGACCGGGTCGTACTCCTCGGCGAGCAGCCCCACGTCGTTGCGTACGGCCAGCAGCCGCTCGAAGAGCTCCCGCGCCTCCTTCTCCCGGCCGGTCAGGTGCAGCGCGTCGGCCAGCCAGAAGGAGCAGGCGAGGAAGGCGCCTTCGTCGCCGGGCAGACCGTCCACGGACGGGCCCTCGGTGCTGTAGCGGCGGACGAAGCCGCTGCCCCCGAGCTCCGCGCGCACCGCGTCCACGGTGCCGATCACCCGGGGGTCGTCGGGCGGCAGGAAGCCGACGCGCGGGATGAGGAGGGTGGCCGCGTCGAGCTCGCGGGAGCCGTAGTACTGGGTGAAGGTGCCCCGCTCGGGGTCGTAGCCGTTCTCGCAGACGTCGTTGTGCACCTCGTCCCTTATGGCCCGCCAGCGCTCCACGTTGCCGGGCACGGAGGGATTGCGCTCCAGGGTGCGCACGGCCCGGTCGGCGGCGACCCAGGCCATCACCTTGGAGTGCGTGAAGTGGCGGCGCGGGCCGCGCACTTCCCACAGGCCCTCGTCGGGCCGGTGCCAGTTCTGCTCGAGGAAGTCGAGGAGCGCGAGCTGGATCTTCCACGCGTGCCACTCGGCGGGGAGGCCGGCGGAGCGGGCCAGGTACAGGGAGTCGAGGACCTCTCCGTACACGTCGAGCTGGAGCTGGTCGACGGCCGCGTTGCCGACCCGGACCGGCGCGGAGGACGCGTAGCCCTTCAGCCACGGCAGTTCGACCTCCGGAATGCGGCGTTCGCCGCCGATCCCGTACATGATCTGCAGGTCGGCCGGGTCTCCCGCGACGGCCCGCAGCAGCCACCGCCGCCACGCGCGGGCCTCGTCGAGGTATCCGGTGGCCAGCAGCGAGCCGAGCGTCAGGGTGGAGTCGCGGAGCCAGCAGTAGCGGTAGTCCCAGTTGCGGACGCCGCCGAGCTCCTCGGGCAGGGAGGTGGTCGCGGCGGCGGCGATCCCGCCGGTCGGGGCGTAGGTGAGGGCCTTGAGGGTGATCAGGGAGCGGGTCACGGCGTCCCGGTAGGGGCCGTCGTACGTGCACTGGGCGGTCCACTCCCGCCAGTCGGCGAGGGCTTGTTCCAGGGCTCCGTGCGGGTCCACGAGCTCCGGGCGCGGTTCGTGCGAGGGGTGCCAGGTGAGGACGAAGGCGACGCGCTCGCCGGCGGCGACGGTGAACTCGGAGCGCGTGCTCCTGTCCTCGCCCCAGGTCGGCACGGAAGGCTCGCTGCGCAGCCAGGCGGAGTCGGGTCCGGCGACGGCGACGCGGTCGCCCTCGCGGTCGTCGTCGCAGCGGCGCACCCACGGGACGACGTGTCCGTAGTCGAAGCGCAGGCGCAGGGTGCTCGTCACGACGGATTCACCGGTGAGGCCCTCGACGATCCGCATCACGTCGGGGGCGGTGTCGCGCTGGGGCATGAAGTCGATGACCTTGAACGAGCCGCCGTCCTCGGTCTCCCAGAAGGATTCGAGGACGAGCGTCCCGTCGACGTAGGCGCGGCGGGTGCAGTGCGCGGAGGCGTCGGCGCCGGCGGGGGCGATGCGCCAGTGGCCGTTCTCCTGGTCGCCGAGGAGGGCGGCGAAGCATGCGGCGGAGTCGAAGCGCGGCAGACACAGCCAGTCGATCGACCCGTCGCGGCCGACCAGTCCACTGGTCATCAGGTCGCCGATGAGTGCGTAGTCTTCGATGGGTTGCGTCATTCATCGCCCCTTCCCCTGCGCGCCCGGATCCAATCGAGCCGTACGGGTCGGCGCGTCCGGTCACCGGGCACGCCGGGGCGGCCCGGTTCCGTGCCCGGTGCGGTGCGGTGTGCTAGTTCCGTACGAGGAGCAGTGCGCCCGCGACGACCGCGCCGAGGGCGACGGCGAGGGCGCCGTGGGCGAGGCGGTGGCCGCGCAGGACGGGCAGGAAGCGGTCGGCGGCGTAGCGCCCGGGGCCTGTGAGGGCCAGGGTCGCGGCGCCGACGGTGAGCAGGATCTCGTACTCGACGCCCTGGGGGGCGAAGAACGAGCCGGCGCCGTGGACGGCGAGGGCGTTGATCATCGTGCCGACGACGGCCGCGCCGGCGAGCGGGGTGAGCAGTCCGGCGACGAGGCCGAGCCCGCCGAGGGTCTCGGTCAGGCCGGCGAGCACGGCCATGGCGTCGCCCGCCGGGTAGCCGCTGGCGGTGAAGAACTGCCCGGTGCCGCTGATACCGCCGCCGCCGAACCAGCCGAAGAGCTTCTGGCTGCCGTGGGCGGCCATGGTCAGGCCGAGGACCACGCGCAGGAGGAGCAGGCCCACGTCGTGGGCGGGGGTGGAGAGGGCCACGGCTGGGGCGTTCGGCGTGGCGGCGGGGACGGTGCGCGGGGTGACGGCGGGGCTGGAGCTGGTCATGGGGGGCCTTCCAGTCGTTCGGGCGGCGAGGCGGGCAGGGGGATGCGGGCGGGCGGCGCCGGAGGCACCGCCCGCGTGTTGTTCAAATTGGAACTACTCCGGAACCCTAACCTCCGTCCAGCGGTGATTCAAATTAGAACGACCCGTGTACGCTGAATCCATGGCTGAAACGAGATGGCTGGACGACCGCGAGATGCGCGCCTGGGAAGGCTTCCTGGCCGCGTCCGCCCTGGTGAACCGCCGCCTCGACCAGCAGCTCAAGGACGAATCCGGACTCTCGCACCCGCAGTACGAGATCCTCGTCCGGCTCGCCAGGGCGCCGGAGGGTGAGCTGCGCATGACGGAGCTCGCCAACGGGCTGATCAACTCCAAGAGCGGCCTGACCTACCAGGTCACCCAGATGGAGAAGGCGGGGCTGGTCCGCCGCCGCACCTGTCCCTCGGACGTCCGCGGGGTCTACGCCGTCCTCACCGAGGCCGGCCGCGCGCGATTGGCGGAGGCCGCACCGGGGCACGTGACCACTGTGAGGGAGGTACTCGTGGACGTACTCACCCGTGAACAGCTCGACGCGCTCGCCGACGGCCTCGGCGAGGTCGGCCGCCGACTACGGGAGCAGGGCACCTGATGGACGCGACGACGGCCTGGCTCATCGTGGGCACGGTGGTCGCGGCCGGCCTGGCGGTCACCGCGGCCGTACTCCTCGTACGGGTCTTCTCGGCCCGGCGGCTGCTGCGCGACGCGGGGATCCCGCTGCACGACAAGGCCCTGTTCTGGGCCGCCGTCGTGTACACCGTCTCGCCGGTGGACCTGATCCCCGACCCGGTCTACCTCGACGACATCGGCATCCTGCTCCTGGCGCTCCGCTCCCTGCACGCGGCGGCCTCGGCAGCCCGCACCCCTAAGGAACTCGACGCCGCGTAGGCGTATGGACCCGCAGGGGGCCGGCGCGGGCACGCGCCGGGTCAGCGGACGCCGTTCGGGCGGAACTGGACGCTGATGCGGGGGCCCACCGCGCGGGCCGTCTTGGGGATGGCGTGCTCCATCGTGCGCTGGCAGGATCCGCCCATGACCACCAGGTCGCCATGGCCCAGGGGAAGGCGCAGCAGGGTCGGGCCGCCGTCGCGGGGGCGCAGCGCCAGGTCGCGGGGGTCGCCGACCGACAGGATCGCCACCATGGTGTCCTCGGTGGCGGAGCGGCCGGTGCGGTCGCCGTGCCAGGCCACGCTGTCGCGGCCGTCGCGGTAGAGGCAGAGGCCGGCGGTGGCGAAGGGTTCGCCCAGGTCGGGCGCGTAGTGGACGGTCAGCGCGTCACGGGCCTGGACGAGCGCGGGGTGCGGCAGCGGGTCGGACGCGCCGTAGAAGGCGAGCAGGCGCGGCACGTCCACGGCCCGCTCGTACATCTGCCGCCGCTCGGCGTGCCACGGCACGTCCGCGGCGAGTCGCTCGAACAGGGCGTCCGCACCCGACAGCCAGCCCGGCAGGTGGTCCACCCAGGCCCCGGCGCCCAGCTCCGTGCGCCGCAGACCCGTCGGCGGGCCGAGCCGGATCTCGTCGCCCTGGTCGAAGAGGGAACCCTGGAGTGCGTGCTGCATGGGTCCAGCCTAACGCTTCACTCGAACATACGCTCGATACGAGACGGGCGGGAGACGGCGGGGTGCACCGCAGCGTGCCACTCGCCCCGATGCCACGCCGTCGACGACACGCCGGGCCGTCGGCTACACGCCCCACGACCTCCCGACGTCCGGCCCGTGGCCGTGGCCGGGGCCGCGGCCATGGCTCCGGCTCCGGAGCCGGTACTCGGCCCGGCTACTTCAGGTAGGGCCCGGCGGCGCCCACCTTGCCGGGAGCGGTGTTGCGGCCGCCGAGGTCCAGCACGTAGACCCGCAGGTTGCCCTTGCCGGGGGCGGCGACGGACAGCGTGCCGCCGGTGACGGTCTTCACGTCCCCGGTGACCGCGTCCTTGTACGTGCCGTTGGGGATGCCCGTGTACGAGGCGCCGCCGGTGACGGCGACCAGGGCGAAGCTGTCCTCGCCGGTGGCCGTGTCGGTGTAGCGGCGTTTGAAGGCCATGCCTCCCGAGATGCCCTCGGTCGAGTACTGCCCCATCTGGAGCGCAGGGACGGCGCGGCGGATCTCGTTCAGCCGCTGGAGGTGCTTGACGAGCGGCGACTCGAGGGTGGCGGCGACGGCTCCGGCGGCGGTGGCGACCTTGGAGAAGTCGGAGGCGGTGACCGACCCCGCGATCTTGTCCCCGTAGTAGGCGCGCCCCGTGCCGGCCAGCGGGCAGGTCGGGCCGCAGTCGATCTGCTTTCCGGCCTGGAACTCGATCTCGGAGCCGTAGTAGAGGGTCGGGATGCCGCGGAAGGTCCACATCAGGGCCATGTTCTCGGCCCAGGCGTCGGTGCCGCCGGCGTACCGCGTGGACGACTTGCCCGGACCGAAGTCGTGGCTGTCGACGTACACGACGTTGTAGGTCGCGTCGTTGTAGCTGTCGTCGGAGTCCTTGCCGTTCTGGAAGGCGTTGTTCGCGTCCCCGAAGTTCATGTGCATGCGCATGTCGATGACGTTCATGCCGGAGAACATGCTGTGGTCGGGGGCGTGGTAGAGGTTGCCGCTGAGGAAGGCGTTGGCGCTCGTCGGCTGCTCGGCCGGGTCGTTGTCGCCCGCGTACTGCTGGAGGGCGGCGGTCGCGTCGTCCGCGCTGTACGTCGTGGACTCCTTCCACGTGTAGTACTGGGCGGACTGGTTCGCCGAGCCGCGGTTCCACTTGTCGTTGACGAAGGAGCCGACCTCGCCGAACACGTAGAAGTCCTTCGCCTTCTGCGCCCCGAACTGCTGGGCCACGCGCTGTTGGATGGCGGGCAGGAAGCGCCGGTTCCAGGTGACGCGGGGGATGTGCACGGCCGTGTCGATGCGGAAGCCGTCCACGCCCATGTCGATGTACTTGTCGTAGGCGCCGACCAGGTAGTTCTGGACGGCAGGGTTCTCGGTGTTGAAGTCGGCGAGGTCCTCGTGGATCCAGCAGGAACGGGCGTCCTCACCTTCCCAGTTGCCGATCCAGCACTGATGGAACAGCGTCTTGGGGAACATGCCCGAAGTCGGGTTCGGCCACTGGCAGTTGTAGACCGTGTAGCCCTCGGCGCTCTTGTACGGGGTGGGCGCACCCCAGTTGACGCAGGTGTTCCCGGCCGGCTCGGCGGTCGACCACAGGTCTCCGTTGTAGTACGACTTGCCGCTCTTGGGGTCGACGGTGAGGCCGTCGTACGCGAAGCCGGACTGCTTCTCGTCGTAGTACCAGGACCACTGCGCGTCGCGCACGCCGTAGACGGTGGGGGTGAACAGGCCCTTGGCCCCCCAGCGGGAGCTGTGGTTGTAGACGACGTCCTGGTAGATCTTGATGCCCTTGGCGTGGGCGGCGTTGATCAGGTCCTGGTAGGAGGCACCGGCCGACTCCAGGCGCGGGTCGACCTTGTAGAAGTCGTAGCCGTGATAGCCGTGGTAGTCGTAGTCGGACCGGTTCAGCACGACCGGGGTGATCCAGATCGCGGAGAAGCCGAGGGCCTTGACGTAGTCCAGTTTCTCGACGAGTCCCTTGAAGTCCCCCCGGAACATCGGGTCGTCGGCGGCCGCGTTGCCCGACTTCACGTGCTGGCTGCCGCCGCGGTCGTTGGCGGTGTCGCCGTCGTTGAAGCGGGCGGTCAGCACGAAGTAGACCGGGTCCTTGCGGGGGTCGCCGCCCAGGGGCGCGGAGGCGGCCGGCGCCGGGGGCCGAGTGCCGGTGGTGGCGACGGCCGGGGCGGACCCGGCGGAGAGGTTCCCGGCCGCGTCCACGGCCTTCACCGTGTAGGTGTAGGCGGTGCGCTCCTCCAGGCCGGATTCGGTGAGGACGGTGGAGGTGGTGTCGGTGACGACGACGCCCTTGGCGCCGCCGGTGCGCGTCACCTGGTAGCCGCTGACGCCCCGGTCGTCCGTGGCGGCGTCCCAGGTGACCACGGTGGACACGTCCGTGGCGGCGGCCCGGACGAGGGCGGGCACGGTGGGGGCGGTGGTGTCGGGGACGACGGCGGCGCACGGGTCGGCGGCGTTCGCGGTGACCTTGGCGTCCTTCACCGTGGAGGGCCCGGGACCGAGGGCGTAGTTCTTGCCGTTGTTGTTGTCCCAGGTGCCGTTGCCGTTGTTGAAGGTCGCGGCAAGACCGGTGGCGGAACCGAGCGAAACCGTCTTCTTCACCCAGCCGGCGCAGGCCGGGTCCATGCCGGCGCCCGGGACGGCGGTCCAGGATCCGCCGGTCGGAGCCCAGTGCAGATTGACCGTCGGCCATCCGACCGTCGTGGTCGCGTAGTAGACGGTGGCGGTCGTTCCGGCGCCGGTACCGGTGCCCGGGTCGCCCGCACACGGGTCGCTGTGGGCCACGACCCCGTCCTTGACCGTGACCACGCCGGTTCCCAGGGCGTAGTTCCTCCCCCCGTTGTTGTCCCAGGTGCCCTGCCCGTTGTTGAAGGTGGCCTGGAGGCCTGCGGCGGCGGCGAGGCTGACCGTCTTCTTCACCCAGTCGGTACAGGCGGGTTCCATGCCGGTGCCGGGGACGGTCGTCCAGCTGCCGCCGTCGGGGGCCCAGTGCATGTCGTACGCGGCCCAGTTGCGGGTCTTGGTGTAGTAGAAGACCGTCGCCGAGCCGTCGGCGGCCGCCGTCGTGGCGGCCTGCGCCCCGGCGGCCGGGGAGACCTCGGCCGCGGCGGCCCCGGCGGCAGAGTTCCGGCGGCCGCCGGCAGCGCCGCCGCCAGGCAGCCCGCGAGGGCCAGGGCAACGGCCAGGGCCGTCGGGCGCCCTGCGCGCCCTGACCGCGTGCTCGGTCGCATGCTTGATCGTGTGCTTGATCGCGTGCTTGATCGCGTACGTGGTCTCACGGTCTGCTCCTCGAAGCGGGGCCCAACAGCCCAGCGGCTCCGCGGCATTGAAAACTTGCCGCAAGGTTTTGCGCGGAGGCTAGCGGCCCGTCACCAGTGCGTGAAGCCCTCGTGAACGACAGATTTCGCCCGCCGGCACGCCGGATCCAGCCAACAGGCCCCACTTGTCAGGAGAAGTTCAGCAATGTCTTGCAGAAATTTTCCGGCGAGTGCGGCGGCGCATGCCGAAGCCCGGTCGGCGGAAAGCCGGACCGGGCTTCGAATGTCACGCGGCGCACCCCGGCGCGGGGCGGGACCTAGCGGGTCCCCCGCAGGGTTTCGATCTCGCGGCGTTCACGCTTCGTCGGGCGGCCCGCGCCACGGTCGCGGATGCCGACCACCGCCGCCTCCACCGGCGTCGGCGGCGGCGGGCTGTTGTCGATCAGGCATTCCGCGGCCACCGGGGGGCCGACCCGCTTCGTCACCGGGCGGCGGACCACGACGATGCGCTCACGCCCGGCGTGGAAGAGCCGGACCTCGTCCCCGGCCCGCACCGACTGCGCCGGCTTCGCGCGCTCGCCGTTGACGCGCACGTGTCCCGCGCGGCACGCGGCGGCCGCGACCGCCCGCGTCTTCGTCAGCCGGACCGACCAGATCCACACGTCGACCCGAGCCGATCCCGTACCCGTGGTTCCCTCTTCAGCCATACCCCCGACTTTAGCGAGCCGGGCCCCGAGAAGCGGAAGCGGTTTTGTGGGTTGCGACAAACGCGACGGCATCTGCCAGATGGATCATCCCAACTAGATTGCACATGCCGCCCACCTGGCTCTACCTTGTCGCACATGCAGTCCTACACCATCGGTCAGGCGGCGCGCCTGCTGGGCGTCAGCCCGGACACCGCACGCCGTTGGGCCGACGCCGGCCGGGTCGCGACCCATCGCGACGAGGGCGGCCGCCGCCTCATCGACGGCCGCGCCCTGGCCGCCTTCTCCGTCGAGGTGGCCCAAGGGGGCCACACCGAGGACGGGGAGACCCACACCTCGGCGCGCAACGCCTTCCCGGGCATCGTCACCGCCGTCACGCTCGGGGACGTCGCCGCGCAGGTCGAGATCCAGGCCGGTCCCCACCGCCTGGTCTCCCTGCTCACCCGTGAGGCCGTCGAAGAGCTCGGCCTGGAGGTGGGCATGCGGGCCACCGCCCGCGTGAAGTCCACCAGCGTGCACATCGACCGCGTCTGAAACCACCGGCGCGCCGCGCCCGCGCACCCCGAAACCACCGCGCACCGCACTCCGTACCCCCGCTCGGTACGACGCGTCCCCACCCGCTCCGCCCGTCACCGGCGCGGTTCACCACCGCGCGGATCCGGCGCCAGGCCGGCCGCCGATCCGACCGAGGAGCACCTGCTCATGTCCGCGCTCCAGCCCCCGAACCGCCGCCGTACGGCCGCCCTCGCCGTGACCGCCGCCCTTCTCGTGCCGACGCTCGCCGCGTGCGGCAGCGGCGACGACCAGCAGAACGACGCCGTCGGCTCGCCGAGCGCCTCGACGGCGGCCGAGCCGAAGGCCGCGAACCTCACCGTGCTCGCCGCGTCCTCCCTCACCGACGTCTTCAAGACCGCCGGCGCCGCGTACGAGAAGGCGCACCCGGGCACGAAGATCACCTTCTCCTTCGCCGGTTCGCAGGAGCTCGCCGCGCAGGTCAAGCAGGGCGCTCCGGCCGACGCGCTGGTCACCGCCGACACCAAGACCATGGACTCTCTGAAGGCCGAGACCGGCGACCCCGCGGTCATCGCGAAGAACCGCCTGGTCATCGCGGCCGGCAAGGGCAATCCGTTCAAGGTCGGCGCCCTCAAGGACCTGGCCGACACCAAGATCAAGGTGGTGCTGGCCGCGCCCGAGGTCCCCGTGGGCCGCTACAGCAAGCAGATCCTCGACGCCCAGAAGATCGAGGTGAAGCCGGTCTCCCAGGAGCCCAACGTCCGCGCCGTGCTGAGCAAGGTCGAGATGGGCGAGGCCGACGCCGGCCTCGTCTACAAGACCGACACCGTGAAGTCCGGTGACAAGGTCGTCGTCGTGGACATCCCGGACGCCGAGAACGCCGTGGCCTCCTACCCGGCCGCCACGCTCAAGGGGTCGAAGAACGCCGGGGCCGCGGCCGCGTTCGTCGCGTGGCTGAGCTCCCCCGAGGCCCAGAGGATCCTCCAGGACGCCGGCTTCCAGAAGGCGTGACCCGCCGTCCGGTCCGCGCCGCGGAGAGGGACCGCCCGGTCCGGGGGGACGGGCGGTCCCTCTCCGCGTGTCCGCGCGTGTCCGCGCGTGTCCACCACGCCGCCGCACGCGCGCACCGCCCGACCGGCGCACACCGCACTACGCTTCACCCGCCGCCTCAGCTTTCCACCCAGGAACCCGATATGAGCACACTCCGCACCCGCCGCGCCCGGCCCCCCGTGGCCCTGGCGCTCCCCGCGCTGCTCGCCGTGGCGTTCCTGCTGATGCCGCTGATCGGCATCCTCGCCCGCACCCAGTGGGGCGAGGTCGGCGCGCACCTCACCAGCCCGGGTGTGGTGGAGGCGCTCAGACTCTCGCTGCTGGTGTCCCTGTGGGCCCTCGGCCTCTCCCTCCTCCTCGGGGTGCCGCTCGCCTGGCTGCTGGCCCGCGTCGAGTTCAGGGGCAAGGCGCTGGTGCGTTCGCTCGTCCTGCTCCCCATGGTGCTGCCGCCCACCGTCGGCGGTGTGGCCCTGCTCCTCGGTTTCGGCCGGCGCGGGCTGCTCGGCCCCTGGCTCGAGGGCACCTTCGGCCTCACCCTGCCCTTCCACACCTCCGGCGCGGTCGTCGCGGCCACGTTCGTCGCGATGCCGTTCCTCGTGATCAGTCTGGAAGGCGCGCTCGGCGGCCTCAAGCAGAGCTACGAGGAGACCGCGGCCTCCCTCGGTTCCACGCCGGTCCGGGTGTTCTTCACGGTGACGCTGCCGATGGTGGCCCCGGGACTGATCGCCGGAGCCGCCCTGACCTGGGCCAGGGCGCTCGGCGAGTTCGGTGCCACCATCACCTTCGCGGGCAACCTGCCGGGAACCACCCAGACCCTGCCGCTCCAGGTCTACCTGCTGCTCCAGGACGAGCCCGAAGCCGCCACCTCCGTCTCCCTCCTGCTGCTCGCGATCGCCATGGCCGTACTGATCGGCCTGCGCGGGAGGTGGACGGGGACTCCCCTCGCCGGCGAGACGGCCGAGCCGCCCGCCGTCCCCGAGAAGGTGCCCGCTCCGGACGGGCCACCCCGCCCGGCGGGCACCGCGGGCACCGCGGGCACCGCCGCAGGGCCCGGCCCAGCCGCCGGAGCCCCCTCTGCCGTCGTCCCGGTCCCCGTCCCCCCGGCCGACGGCGGGCGCTGGCCGCTGCACGCCACGCTCACCGGTTTCAACGCGCTCACCCTCGACGCCGAGCCCGGCACCACCATCGCCGTCGTCGGCGAGAACGGCGCCGGCAAGACCACCCTGCTGCGCGCCCTGCTCGGCCTGACCCCGCGTGCCCACGCGCGGCTCCGGCTCGGCGACACCGACGTGACCACGCTCTCACCGCACCAGCGGCAGGTCGCCTGGGTCCCCCAGGACGGCGCGCTGTTCCCACACCTGAGCGCCCTCTCCAACACCGCCTACGGGCTGCGCGCCCGCCGGGTGCCGCGCGCGCGGGCCCGCACCGAGGCCCAGGCCTGGCTGGACCGGCTCGGTGTCGGCCACCTCGCCCACCGCAAGCCCGCCGAACTCTCCGGCGGCCAGGCCCAGCGCGTGGCCCTGGCCCGCGCGCTGGCCGCCCGCCCCCGGCTCCTCCTGCTCGACGAGCCCCTCGCGGCCCTCGACCAGACGACCCGGGCCCACGTCCGGCACACCTTGCGCACGCACCTGGCCGGCTTCGGCGGAGTGTGCCTCATCGTCACGCACGACCCCGTCGAGGCGCTGTCGCTGGCCGACCGGGTCCTCGTACTCGCCGACGGGCGGACCCTGCAGGACGCGGCGCCCGCCGAGGTGACCCGGCATCCGCGCTCCCCGTGGGTGGCCCGGATGCTGGGACGCAACGCCTGGCCGGGCACGGCCTCGGCCGACGGACTGCTCCTGGCCGGCGGGGGCCGCCTGGTCGTCGCCGAGGCGCTGCCCGAGGGCGCGCAGGCGCTCGCGATCATCGCCCCGGAGGCGGTGTCGGTGCACCGGGACCGGCCGGGCGGCAGCCCCCGTAACGTCTGGCCCGGAACCGTGCGGGAGGTCACCTCGGTCGGCAGTCGGCTCCGGGTGCTGGTCGGTTCGCCTCAGGCGCCCGACCTGGTCGCGGAGATCACCCCGGAGGCTGCGGCCGAGCTGGGCATCGTCGACGGGGCCGAGGTGTGGACCAGTGTGAAGGCCACCGAGGTCACGCTCGTGCGCCTGTAGCCCGCCCGGCGCGGGCGCCGGTGAAATTCGGGTGCCCGGGGTCCGTATCGGCACGTAGCGTGGATTCCCATGGAACCGCTCACCGACCAACAGATCCGCTCGTCGTTCGTGAACTGCAGCAAGGGCGATGCGGCGCGTCTGAAGCTGCCGACCGATTTCGCCGAACTCCCCTGGCAGGACCTGGACTTCCTCGGCTGGGTGGACCCGGCGGCGCCGCTGCGCGCGCACCTCGTGCGGCCCGGCCCGGACGGCCCCCTCGGCATCGCGCTGCGGGTCCCCGCCGCGAACCGGGTGGGCGGCTTCAAGTCGAGCATCTGCCAGATCTGTCTGACCTCGCACACCGCCTCGGGCGTGACCCTCCTCGTCGCCCCGCTCGCGGGTGCCCGCGGCCGCGAGGGCAACACGATCGGCACCTACGTCTGCGCCGACCTCGCCTGCTCCCTCTACATCCGGGGCAAGCGCCAGCCGAAGCTGACGACCCGGGGCTACGAGGAGACGCTGACGGTGGACGAGAAGATCGCCCGCGCCCTGGCCAACCTCGACGCCTTCACCGCCCGGGTCACCGGCCGGACGGCGCAGGTGTCGTAGGCGGCAGCACGGAGAGCCAGTCCCCCGCGGCGAAGGCGTCGGCGCCGATCAGGGTGCGGCCGGTGCGCGGCGCCTCGAGGGTGAGGACCCCCTCGGTGCGGCCGGCCGCGAAGCGGGGGGCTCCGACGGTGACGACGGCGGCCCGCTTGCCGGTGGTACGCCGGAAATCCGCCAGGCAGCGCAGCCGCAGGACGGTCTCCTTGCGGTCCGCCGACCCGGGCGCGTACTGCTGTACGACGGCCAAGGCACCCGTGCCGGGCTCCCGGGCGGCGGCCTCGAGCGCGGCGCGCAGGGCCCGGATCCTGGCGAGGCCGCCGCCGTCGAGGGTGCGGCGCGAGGCGTCGAGCGGCAGGAACCGTACGCCGCGGTGGACGAAGGCGGGGCGGACCGTGCCGGTCAGGACGAGACCGGCGCCCGTTCCGGTCGGTGCCGTTCCGGTCGGTGCCGTGCCGGTCGGTGCGGCGGCCTCTACCGCGAACCGCCAGGGCCTGGAGCCCACTTCGGCGGCCGTGGCCACGATCGGATCCGGCGCGGCGGCGGGGCGCACGGACCCGGTGGGCGGGGTCCGGGCCGCCAGGGTGTCCAGCAGCAGCTTCGCCGGTCGCGGGCCCGCGACCGCGGAGAGCCCGGTCACGGTGAACGGCCGCTGCGCGGTCGTCGGCAGCGGAAGGCTGACCTCCCGCCAGCCGCTCCAGTCCACGGCCGGTCCGCGCAGGGTGGTGACTCTCCCGTCGCCGTCCGCGAGTTCCACGGCGGGCCGGGCTCCGGAGCCGTCGCCGTTGACCCAGAGGGAGAGCGAACGGGCCAGCTCCGGCACCCGGAGCGGCCGGGGCGGGGCTGCGGCGGCGGTCCGCGCGGCCTCGGCGGCGTCAGCTCCGGCGGCGGCGAGCGTGAGGGCGAGGCCCCGGCCCGGATGCCCGTCCCCCGGTCCGGCCCCGTGGCCGGTCCACCGGTCGGCATCCTCCAGATCGGCGAGCGGGCGGTCGGACAGCCCTACGCCCAGGGCCAGTTCGGCCGTGGTCGTGGTCGTGGTGCCGGCCGCGCTCGCGGTGCCCTCGGAGCCCGCCCTCCTCACTGCGCCCGCGGCGTCTCCTCGGACGGTGGCGCGCAGCTTTCCGGCAGCGCGCGGGACGCGGGCGGTCACGGTGAATCCGCCGCGGCCGTCGTCGGTGACGCTCCACTGCGAGCGATCGAACTCCAGTCGGACGTCCCGGGGTTCGACGACGGCTGCGGCGCCCTGCGCGTCGTACCCGGTCAGCACGAAGCGTGCGCTCTCCCCTTCCTCCGCGAGCCCGATCCGCTCCGGAGCGGCCCGGACCCGGGTCAGCGGGCCGAGGACGTCGAGGCGGAGCGTGCCGTGTGCCGTCCCGCGCCGGGCGTGCACGTCCACCGGGCCCGCGCCCAGCCCGCGCAGCACCCCGGGGGTGTCGATCCGGCCCCGGCCACCATCGGCGGACCACACGGGGGCGGACGACGCGGCCGGCCCGGGGACGGGGCCGAGGGCGGTGTCGTAGGGGATCGCCACGAGGGTGCGGTGCAGGCCGGGGAAGACCCGGCGCCCGGCCGGCGCGTCTCCCTCGCTCCCCCCACCTGCCCGGCCGGCGCCGACGGGTTCGATCCGGTATCCGGCGACCGGGCCCGAGCCCGCCGGGGCCGTCAGCACCAAGCCGTTGGGCACCGGGCGGAGGCGGCCGTCGGAGGGCGAGTTCTCCAGGGAAAGCGCCGCGGACCCCGTGAGGGCGGCGAGCAGGGTGGAGGAGCCGCCGCCGTCCAGGTTGAGGGCCTCGTGCGCGCCGAGCCGGTGCATCAGCCGGCCGAGCGCCGTCAGCGTCAGGCCCCCGCTGTCCGGTTGGCGGCCGTCCACGGTGACCAGGCGGAGCCGACGGCCGTCCCGGGAGAAGCCGACGGCGGTGCGCGGGGCGGCGGCGTTGTTCGGCTCGCCGTCGTGGTTCTGCGCAATCCCGGCCACGACGAGCGCCTCCCGGCCGCCGACCGCGCCGACCGGGACCGGTCCGCCCTCGGGTGCGGCGGCCCGGGCCGTGACGGCGACCGCGTCCCCGGGGCGCAGGGCGGCGAGCTCGGGCGCGGCGGCGCCGCCGGCGACCAGCAGCGTGGTGCCGGGTGCGGGGCGGTCCCGGCGCTCGGGGCGGCGTACCCCCGCGCCGTCGGCGGGCCGGACGGCCCCCCTGACGGCTGTGACGCGCCCGTCGCGCAGCTCCACCGCCGGTCCGAGGGCGGGGAGTGCGGCCGCCGGCCAGTCGGAGGTGTAGGCGGCGAAGCCTTCGGCGGGCGGCCTGGCCGTGTTGTGGCCGACAAGAGGCCGGACCGCTCCACCGGGCAGGACGACGCTCCCGTCGAGGGCGATGCGGAGCACCCGGCCGGCGCCGTCGGCGCCGAATCCGACGGCCCGGCCCGCGCCGGGCGAGGCCGCGTGCAGCAGCCGTCCGCCGGCGATGCCCGGGCCGAGGGGGGCGCCCGTACCCCGGATGTCGAAGAAGTCCCCGTTGGTGGCGGCCACCACGCGGCGGCCGCCACCGGCTCGGTGCCGGGCCGCGGCGTCGGCCACCGTGGCGACGCCCGGGCCGCCGGGGCTCAGGTAGGCGGCCCGCACCCCGGAGCGGGTGAGCTCGACGTCGAGTTCGTCGATGCGGAGCCACCGGTCGGCTTCCAGCCGGTCGTACGACTCCAGGCGGATCCCGGGGGCGACCTGGCGGGAGGTGCGGGCGGTCTCGACCCCCGCCGCGTCGCCGTCGCCGTCGGCCGCGGCGTGGGCCGCCGGGCCTGCGAGGACCATCGTGAGCAGGACGGACAGGAGGGTGAACGGGACCGGGGAGCGGCGCGGACGCGGGTTCGGCACCCCGGCAGGATCGGCCAGGTCACGACATATGAGCACATGAACACAGCGTGCGGCCGTGAACAATCAGCCATTCGCCCGCGGCCCGGCACGCCGTCTTGGGCCCGGCCCGGATGTCAGCGGGCCCTCTCCCTGTAAGCGCCCGCGCAGCCGGTCGAGGCCGGGCAACCCGGCCGCGTCCCCGCGCTGCGCTACGGCGGACGGGAACCGCGGCCCGCAGGCGGGCGCTACACGTCGGCGGCGGGCGTGTCGGGGGCCTCGGCCTGCGGTGCCTCGGCGTGAGGAGCCCCGGCCTGCGGTGCCTCGGTGTGAGGAGCATCCGCGTCGGGGGCCTCGCCGCCGGGGGCCTCGCCGTCGGGGGCGCGGCCCGGGACGGAGAACTCGCACCACACGCACTTCCCGCTCCCCCTCGGCTCCACGCCCCAGGCGTCCGCCAGCCGGTCCACCAGCATCAGACCCCGCCCCGACACCGCCCAGTCGCCCGCCTCCCGCCGCCGCGGCAGGGCGCTGCTGGTGTCCTCCACCTCGATCCGGATCCGGCCTTCGCCGGTCAGCCGCATGCTGATGTGGCCGACGCCCTCCGTGTGGACCAGGGCGTTGGTCATCAGCTCGTCCGCCGCCAGTTCGATCTCGTCGGCCTGGTCGAACGCGCCCCAGGCCGCGGCCGCCGCCCGGATCAGGTGGCGGGCCATCGACGGGGCGTGCGGGTCGCCGGGGGTCAGGCTGTGGCTCAGCGGGCCCCCGCCGCGCGCGGCGGGCGTGCCACGGCGGCGCAGCAGGAGCAGGGCCATGTCGTCCCCGCCGCCCGCGTCCCCGACCAGGTCGCACAGGACGTCGGCGAGCTCCTCCACGTCGACCGGGCCGTTGCGGACCGCTTCCATGAACTCCCGCATGCCGGTGTCGGAGTCACCGCCGGGCCGTTCGATCAGGCCGTCCGTGCAGAAGAGCAGGGTGTCGCCGGGATGCAGTTCGAGGCTGGCGACGGGATATCCGGAACCGCCGGAACGGCCGCCCTCCGGCGGTTCGCGCGCCGGCAGGCCCAGGGGCAGCCCGCCCGCCACCTGGACCCGGTGGCAGCTGCCGTCCCCGCGGCGCACCACCGGGTCGAGGTGTCCGGCGCGGACGAGCCGGGCCATGCCGGTGCCGAGGTCGATGTCGGCGTACGTGCAGGTGGCGAACCGGTCCGTCTGCAGTTCCCGGAGGAAGGCCGAGGCCCGCGCCATGGCCGTGCCGGGGGTGTGACCCTCGGAGATGTACGCGCGCAGCGCGATCCGCAGCTGTCCCATGACGGCGGCGGCGTCCGTGTCGTGCCCCTCCACATCGCCGATCATCACCCCGACGCGGTCCCCGCCGAGCGGGATGACGTCGTACCAGTCGCCGCCGATGTCCCGGCCCATCCGGGCGGCCCGGTACCGCACCGCGATCCGCGCCCCCGCCACCTCGGGGATCCGGCGCGGCAGCATGGCCCGCTGGAGGCCGTCCGCGAGATCGTGCTCCTGCTCGAAGAGGATGGCGCGCTGAAGGCTCTGCGCGATGCCGCTGCCCAGGGCCATCAGCACGTTCCGCTCCTCGGCGGTGAACTCCCCGTCCCACGTGTAGAGCAGTCCGAGCGCGCCGATGGGCCGGCCCTGGGCGATCAGCGGCAGGTAGACCCCGCTCTGCACGGCCAGCGGCTCGATGTAGGGCCACAGCTGGGGGAAGCGCTGCTGGAACTCCTCGCGGGAACCGACGTAGACGGGGCGCAGGTTGCGTACGGCCTCGCTCATCGGCAGTGCGGCGTCGATCCGCGTGTACTCGATCTCCGGCACGTACGAGCCGAGCTGCCCCTCGGCGACCAGATGGATCCGGGCGCCGTCGACGACGCCGAGCATGATGCTGACCGCGCCGAGATGCCCGAGCGCCTCGGGGTCCTTCAGGACGTCGGTGACGTCGTTGACGGTGCGGGCGTGCGCGAGGATCGCCGTGGTCCGCTCGACGACCCCGGTCAGCCGGCGCCGGCCCTCGTCCCGCTCCCCGCCCGCCCCGGGCTCGCCCGGGTCGTGGGCGGCGTCGCGGATGATGCCGATGATCCGGTACGGGCGGCCGCGCGGGTCCCGCAGGATGTGGCCCTGGATGTGGGTCCAGCCCCGGGAGCCGTCCCGGCGGCGGCTGCGGACGTAGGCCCCGTAGTGGCTGCGGCCGGCCTTGAGCGCCTGCGCGACCCGGGCGTCGAGCCGGGCCTCCTCGCCCGACGCCAGGCGGGGACGCAGGCCCGCGGAGGTGCCGGTGAACTCGTCGGGGCGCAGGTCGACGACCTCGAGAGCGGTGGCGTCCAGAAACATCTGCCCGCTGTCGAGGTCCCAGTCGAAGGTGCCCATGCGGTTGAGCGCGAGGCTCGTGTCCGGCCGGGCGGGCCACTCGACCTCGGGGATCACTCCCTCGTCGGCCACGTCTTCAGGATCTCACTCTTCGGCCGCCCGCGCCGGGTCCGCCGGGTCGCCGGCACTCCGTGCGGCCGCTCCACGAGGAAAAGGGACCTAAGTCCCCTTCTGTCGTGACCTTTACCGAAGAGGCGACTTGTCCGGTGTTGCGAAGATCGAACTGATCTTGATCATTCTCAACGGCGTCAGAAACCCTCCGCCACCGGACGGTTGACGCCACGGCCGTGTGGGGTGTGGCTTGTCGCAAGCAGCGAACAGGACCGGAGGTCCGGCAGCCGGGACGAGGGGAGGGACGGAGGCGGGCGGGGCGCGGGCACCGGACCTGACTGCGGACCGGACACAGGACCGGGCACCGGACCGGACACAGGACCGGACACCCGTCCCGCTCGGCAGCTCCGGGGGTCCCCGCGACCCCGGTGGTGCCGTTGGCGGCGGTGGCGCCCGCGGCCCCGGGCCCGGTCCCGCCCCCGGCCGCCGCGAGCCCGTCGGCACCTGGACCGGCCGCGGCGGTCTCGTCGTGCGGCCGTACCGGGACCCGCTCGTCCTCGGCCCGCTGTTCCGCGACGAGGACCCGCGCGACGCCCCCACGGGCGCCACGGGCCACGGCACGGGGGGCACCGGTCCCGGCGGCCCGGCAGGCACTCCTGGCACACGGGGCACACCGGGCACTGCGAGCTCTCCGGGCACTACGAGCGCCACGGGCGCCGTGGTGGCCTCCACCGACCTCATGGGCCCCGTCACGACCCCCGGCGGCCCCGCGGATCCCGACACCCTCCGCCGTGCCCCCGTACGCGGAGCGCTACCCCGGCCCGCCCCGCAGCCGACGCCGGTCACCTCCTCCCCGCGGACGCTGCCCCCCGTACTCGACCCCGAGCTCGTCGAGCGCCCCGCGTGGTCCTGCTCCGGCTGGTGGGCCCTGGCCGTCGCGGCGCTCGCCACCACCGGCGCGGCCGCCGTCGCCCGGTACCAGGACCTCCGCGCCCCCGCCTCCCCCGCCGAGGCCTGGCCGCTCGTCCTCGTCGCCGGGTGCGCGGTCCTCACCCTCGCCGCCCTCGGCGGGCTGCGCCGGGGCCGCACCGGCCACGCCTGGTCGCTCACCCTCTTCGGCCGCTACCGGGGCACGATCCGGCGTACGGGCCTCGTCTGGTCCCACCCGCTGCCCCGGCACGCCCGGGTCGACGTGAGGCTGCGCCACTGGCGCAGCGAGCCGCTGTCCGTCGTCGACGCCGAAGGTACCGCGCTGCGGGCCGTCGTCCTCGTCGTGTGGCGGGTCAAGGACACCTCGCGCGCGCTGCTCGGCGTCGACGACCACACCGCCTACCTGCGCGGACAGGTGGAGTCCGCGACCGTGCGGGTGCTCTCCCGGATGCCGGCCGACTCCTTCGGCCCGGAACCGGCCGGTCCCGGGACCCTGCGCGACACCGAGGCCGTCGGCGACGAGCTGACCCGGCTGCTCGCCTCCGAGTGCAGGGCCGTCGGCGTCGAGGTCTTCTCCGCCCGTCCCCTGCACGTCGAGTACGCGCCCGAGGTCGCCGCCGCGATGCAGCGCCGACGGATCGCCTCCCTGGACGCCCGGCACCGGGACTCCGTCCTCACCTCCGTCCTCGACGCGGTCGACGACACCGTCCACCGGATGTCCGAGCGCGGACTCGTCAGCCTGGACGACTACGAACGCAAGGCCTTGGTCAAGGACTTGACCGTGGCCTTCTACACGGCGCGCGGCCCCGCCGCCGACGCCCGTTGAGGAATCCCCCGATGGAAAGGAAACCCGTATGCGGACGCCCGAGTTCACCGAGCAGATACCCGACGACTGCGCGTGCGCCCCTTGTGCCCGCGGCACGAGGGCGGTGACGGCCGCCCCCCACCGTCGCTGCACCCTGCGCGGCGCCGTGGTCGCGGCCGTGGGTGCCACGCTGCTGGTGGGCACCGGCGCGGGCGCCGCGTCCGCCGAGCCGGCACCGGCGCGGGCCGGCTGGGACGGCTCGAAATACTGGTACAAGGACGCGACCGGATGGTGGCGCTGGACCGCGCACCACGACAAGTACGCGGCGAACAGCGGCGGCTCCTCGACCCCCAAGGCACCGGCCCCGTCCTCCTCCGCCTCGTCCTCGTCCTCGGTGCGCACCTCGGAGCCGGTCTTCCGCGGCCGGGCGGGCTGGGACGCGACGGACCGGGTGTACTGGTACAAGGACGCGACCGGATGGTGGCGCTGGACCGGCCACAAGGACAAGTACGAGCGCAACAGCGGCCGTACGGGCTCCTCCGGCTCGACGGGCTCCTCGGGCGGCTCCTCCAGCGGCTCCGGCACGCCCGTGCGCCAGGGCACCGAGGGCGCCATCGCCTTCGCGAACAGCCACCTCGGGGACCCCTACGTCTGGGGCGGCAACGGCCCGCACGGCTGGGACTGCTCCGGCCTGGTCCAGGCCGCCTACCGCTCCGCGGGCATCTCCCTCCCCCGCGTGGCCTCCGACCAGTACCGGGCCACCACCCCTGTCTCCCGCTCCGAACTCCGCCGCGGAGACCTGGTCTTCTGGACCTCCGACGGCAGCGCCGCGGGCGTCCACCACGTCGCCGTCTACCTGGGCGACGGCAAGTACATCGAGGCCCCCCGGCCGGGCCGCCAGGTCCGCGTCTCCAGCTTCAGCGCCTACGACCCGAACCTGTACGGCCGCGTCCGCTGACGGCCTCCCCCGTGCGCGGACCTCCCCGCGGGCCGGTGGCCCACGGGGAGGTCCGCGTGGAGAGGGACCTCTTACCGCTGTCGGTCACTGACCTCCGTTTCCGGTGCCGGTGCCCGCGTCACCCCCCTCTCCGGGCTCGGCCTGGGTCGGCGGAGGAGGCGGAGGCTGGGTCGGAGGAGGCGGAGGCTGGGTCGGAGGAGGAGGCGGAGGCGGCGGAGGCTGGGTCGGAGGAGGCGGTTCAGGCTGCGCCGACGACACGGACGGCTTGGGCTCCGGCGCCGCCGAGGAGGCCTTGGGCGTCGCCGGAGCGGTTGGTTCCGACGAGCTCCGCGGCGCCGACGGCGAGCTGGGGGCAGCGGTGGGCGCCGTCGCGGCCGGCGACTTCGAGGGAGACGGCGAAGCCACCCTCGACTCGGACTTCGACGGAGACTTGGACGGCGACGCCGACGGGGACTCGGAGGCCGGCTTCGACGGAGTCTCGGACGGGGACTTCGACGGGGTCTTCGACGGCGACTCCGACGGTGACTTCGACGGCGACTTCGAGGGGGACTCGCTGGGCGAGACCGTGGGGGAAACCGAAGGCGATCCCGAGGGGGACTGCGACGGGGAGGTCGACGGGGACTTGGACCCCGAGTCCGAGGGCGACACCGACGGGGAGTGCGAGGACGGTGGCGGCGTGGTGAACGGCGGGGTGGTGAACGGCGGGGTGGTGAACTGCGGCGTCGGGATCGGCGGCGGCGGGATCGGCCTGTCGGGCTTGCCGTGGTGGCCGCCGCCCCGGTCGCGCTCGTACCAGCTGTTGTCCCGGTGGTCGTAGATCACGAACTTGTTCACGATCGTCGCGGCCGGTGCGATGACCACGACCTGCGAGGGCTGGTAGGAGGTCCAAGGCTGCCCGAAGCGCTTGGGGTTGGCCTTGAGCGCCACCGGCGGGCCCAGCGGGTTCCCGCAGGCGCACCGTACCCGCGGCACCCCGCGGTCATCCACGAGCACCGCCGTCCCGGCCTGGAGCACGGCCTGGTAGCTGGTGCTCTGGCCGTCCCGGTAGCCGTGGTTGGTGACCCGGGTGTCCATCCGCAGCTGCACCGGTGTGAGGGAGCGCAGGTACGCCGGCACGTCCGCCGGCTGTATGCCGAGGGACGAGGCGAACGCGGCGTTCCTGGAGGGGTCCGCCGACAGCGCCCGGATCTGGCCCTCGACATCGCAGGCGGCGACGTCCCGCGTGCCCCCGTACAGGGTCGGCGAGGATCCGCTGATGCTGCGCGTGGGGGTGTTCGCCGTGGTCGAGGCGGGGTTCGACGGCGCGGCACTCTGCGGCGGAGGCGTCTGGGGTGCCGTGCCCTGCGGCGCCGTGCTGCGCGGCGGTGGCGTCTGTGGCGGCGGGCTCTCCGGAGGCGGCGTGGCCTCCTTGGCGGCCGTGGACTTGGTGAAGGGGTCGGGCCCGGTCGCCGCGGCGGGCTGCAGGAACACTTCACCGCCCGCCGAGGTGCTGGTGCCGCCGTCGCCCGGCCTGGTCAGTACGACGGCCAGGGCCACGGCCGCGGCGATGGCGACGATCGTCGTGGCGAGCCGGGGCACCGAACGCCACCAGGGTTTCGGCGGCGGCTGCGGAGGCGTGCCCCCGGAGCCGCCGGGAGGAGCGGGCGGCGGGGGCGGCGGGGGGCCTTCGCCCCCGCCGGACAGTGGCCCGGAAGGCGGTCCCGTGGGGCGCTCGGACGACGGCGGCTTCGGCGGCGGCTGAGAGGGCCTTGTCGGCCACGGCGGCTGCTGGCCGGAGGGTTGTGTGGTCACGGGCTCTTCTTCCCAGGCGGAGGGATTCCGGTCCCTTAGGGGTGTTCCGCACCTGATCCGCGGAAATCTCCGGACTTATTGCACTCCTGGCGACCATTGTGTGCGCCGTCCGGGTGGTGGCCGCAAGCCGAGCGTGTTTACGGTTGCAGGGTGAGCCCTACAGCGGCACCACCCGCGCGAGCTTGGCGCGACGCCCTCGTGACGGTCATCGCGGGTTTCGCGGTGATGGCCGTCGTGGCCTCCGCGGGCCTGGCCCTGGCCGGCGCGGGCGACCTGCCGGGCGGGGCGTTCCCGCACGTGGTCGCCGCCGTCGTCCTGATGGCCGCCGGCGGCTCGGTCGACGTGACGGGCGGCGCCGGCCTCCTGGGGGGAGCCGAGGCGAGCCTGTCCGTGCTCCCCCTGTCCGTCAGCCTGGCCGGCGCCCTGACCACCGGCTGGCTCTTCCTGCGCCCCCTGCACAACCGGGCGGTGGCCGGAGCACGCGAACTCCTGTCCCGCGCGGCCCCCCTGGTCCTCCTGTGGCTGCTCGCCCTGACCGGCATCGCCTTCCTCGCCCGCCAGAGCTTCTCGCTCTCCACCGGGGACAGCCCGTTCGGCCAGATCGGTGAAATCCTCGACGCCGCACCGACGGTGGGCTTCGAGGCGGCGATCCCCGCCTCGCTGGGCTTCGGACTCCTGTGGATCCTGGGCCTGTTGCTGATCGCCCTGCTGGTCTCGCGCCGCGCGCCGCTCCCGGCGCGCCTGGTCCGCTTCCACGCGGCCGTGCGGCCGGCCGCTTTCGCGGTGGTCGTGCTGCTCCTCGCCTACGTGGTCCTCGGCATCGGGGTCGGCCTGGTCGTGGCGGCGACCCAGGGCCATGCCGCCCGGACCATGGCGGTGATCCTGCTGGGCCTGCCGAACCTGGCCTGGCCCGCCCTCACCCTGGGCCTGGGCGGCGCCTGGGAGGGCAAGGCCGACGGGCCCTTCGGACTGCCGATGCCACAGGTCCTGGACCAGGTGCTACGGGCGACCGGCTCCGGCTCCGCACCCGGGTCCGAGCTGTCGTCGATCGACGTGGCCTCGCTCGCGGAGCACGACGCCCGCGCATGGTGGCTGGTGCCGATCGCCCTCGTCCTGCTGCTCGGCGCCGGCGCGCTCGCGGCCGCCCGTTCCCCGGCGCACGTCCGCCCCTGGCAGCACGCCCTCCACCTGGCCGTGGCCCTGGCTCTGGCCACCCTGGTGGTCTGTCTGCTGGCCCGGATCGAGGCCCGGTTCGGCCTGTCCCTCCTGGGCATCGGCGACGTCGGCGGCGGCCTCGGCGGCGAGGTGGAACTGCGGCCGGTCCTGTGGCGCACGGTCGGCCTCGCCTTCGTCGCGGGAGCGGCGGCGGGCTTCGTCGGCTCCCTGGTCCCCCGCCGCCACCGCTGACCGGCCACGACCCGGCGCGCCCCGCCGGGACCGCGGTTGCGCCGTCCGGGTGAACAGGCGCAAATCGGTTCATCGGGGGATCGTTTCTGCATGGCACGCTCGCCTCCGTGAACATGAACAAAGGCCTGTTCCGGCCGCTCCACGCCGCTGGCCTGCTCGCCGTATCCGCGCTCGCCCTGACGCTGTCCACCGCGCTCCCCACGCAGGCGACCGGCCCGGGCGCCCGGTTCCTCTCCGGGGACACCGGTCCCGAGGGCGCCGGCGCAGAGGCCGTCTCCGTCAGCAGGGTGTTCTGCCCGCGCGGCACGGACGTGCGGTCCGGCGGGTACTCCACCTCCCGCTGGGACCACACCCGGGACGGCGCGCTCCGGTACGCCGTCCTGGCCAGCCACCCCGTCGTCGACCCGGACGGCCGCGAGGGCTGGTACGCCTCCGCCTCGCACGCCGAGGTCACGGCCCACGTCGTGTGCGTACCCGCCCCGGAGGCCGACTAGTGTCCTGCGCCAGTAGTTGATCGTTATTTGTTGTGTGACTTCTGCTGCTGGTGCGTCTGTTCCTCGTCGGGGCCCGAAGCTGGAGCCGCTG